>CAZMJI010000101.1:0-1545 GCA_964566765.1 uncultured Piscirickettsiaceae bacterium | reverse complement strand
GTAACGGATTTTGCTAGGTTTCTAGGCTGATCCACATCAGTACCTTTGATCAGTGCCACGTGATAGCTAAGCAGTTGTAAAGGAATGGTAAAAATAATTGGTGCGGTAATCCGGCCTAAATCAGTAGTGGTTGGCACCACCGTCATACCAGGCATGGGCTTAACTTGTGCCGCTTCATCCTCGAACACAATCATCTCTGAGCCGCGAGACTTAACCTCTTGTAAGTTAGATTTGAGTTTATCCAATAGCTCATCATTAGGTGCTACCGCAATGACTGGTGTGCCTTTATCAACCAGGGCAATGGGTCCATGTTTAAGCTCACCTGCTGGGTAGGCTTCGGCGTGGATATAGCTAATCTCTTTAAGCTTAAGTGCACCTTCCATGGCAATGGCGCGCATGGTGCCACGACCCAGAAATAGCGCATTGAACTTGTCTTTAAAGTCTTTGGCCAGCTCTTTAATCTGGGTTTCTTGTTCTAAGGTTTTGGTAATCAGTCCCGGCAAGCGATTAAGGCCATTCACAATAAGCGCCTCTTGTTTTTTATCCACCTGCTGGTGACAACGCCCTATGGCAACAGTTAGTAGCGCTAAAGATACCAGCTGTGTGGTAAAGGCCTTGGTAGAGGCTACACCAATCTCTGGACCAGCATGGGTGAGAAAAGTTAGCTCAGATTCTCGAGTCAGGGAAGACTCGGCTGAATTGCAAATAGTCAGTGTGTGTGTATTTGGATTGAGTTTTTTAACCGTTCTCAGCGCTTCCAAAGTATCGGCAGTTTCGCCACTTTGGGAGATGGTGACAAACAAAGTGTCATCCAGCACAACAGGATTGCGGTAGCGATATTCACTGGCCACTTCAATATGGGTGGGAATCTTGGCAATGTCTTCTAGCCAATACTTGGCCACCAGTCCTGCGTTGTAGCTGGTGCCACAAGCAATAATTTGCACTTGTTTGGTATTTAAAAATATCGCTTTGGCATTATGGCCAAAAGCCGATGGCAGTACATGATCTTTGGTGACACGCGATTCTAGCGTATCGCGAATGGCTTGCGGTTGCTCGAAAATCTCTTTGAGCATATAGTGTGCATAATCGCCTTTAGAAACCTGGCCATTTTCCAGTTTCGAGATTTTGACCTCGCGCTCCACCGGTTGATCATCTTGATCATAAATACTGATTGAGTCCAGAGTAATATCAGCAATATCTCCTTCTTCTAAAAAGATAAATTCCTGGGTAATGTCCAGTAGCGCCATTTGATCTGAGGCGACAAAGTTACCGTGTTCGCTAATACCAATCACCAGTGGTGAGCCACTGCGTGCAGTGACTATGTGGTTTGGATATTCGGGTGAAACCACGCCGATACCATAGGCACCCTCAAAAGTTTTTACCGCTTGTTGCACAGCTTCTAGCAGGGTATCAGTATGTTTTAACTGCTGATGAATAGCATGGGCAATGACCTCAGTATCAGTATCTGAGGTAAATTGATAGCCTTGAGCCTCTTGTTCGGCTTTAAGCTCTAAAAAGTTCTCGATAATGCCGTTATGTACTACG
>CAZMJI010000100.1:0-1545 GCA_964566765.1 uncultured Piscirickettsiaceae bacterium | reverse complement strand
CACGGAACGGTATCACTCCCCATGGGGGGTGTCAAAGCCTGATAACAACCTAACTCAATTTAATTTAGGCCTCAGTCATCAATTCTCCAAAGATCTGCTGAGCAAACTCAATTACATCAAGCAAGACACGCAACGCCGAGAGGATCAATACCAATTAAATGTCTTGAGTTTTATCAATGAATACAATCTAGACAAAGACAAACTAACGATTGGCTTAGAGAGTAATATTGACAAGGATATAGACAATAGCAAACAAATCAAACACCAGGATCTCTTCTCACAATATCAAACTCGATTTAAACAACACGAAATCTCTATCGGTGCGCGCGTGGTCGATCATGATCAGTTTAGCCAACACTATACTTATAATCTAAATTGGGCTAAAGACTTGGCAGATAAGCTGCGTGTTAATTTAGCCTTTGGTAAGGCCACTAAATTGCCAAACCACTATCAAAACAACCAGAACTTAAGCAATGGACAAACCTCGCTTAAGCCTGAACATTCTAAAAATCTGGAATTGGGTATTAGTCAAGGCACCAAAAATAGCTCCTGGTCTGTCAAACTATACAAAAGTCGTCTGTCCGATGCTTTTAAATACGAAGACCCTGATAGCAACTACTTAACCGCTTACTATATTAACGATGGCAGAGTTGATATCCAAGGCTTAGAATTAAGTGCGAGTACGCGTCTGGCAAACTGGAAACTACACAGCAACTACGATTATAATCGCGCCATTAACCACGCAACCCAGCTACAAAAAGGTAGACGCCCCAATCACGCACTCAACCTCAGCGCGGAGACAAAACAAGGTCGATACCATCATCGTATTAACTGGAAGCTAAGGTCTAAAGTATGGGACAAGGATGATCATTCCAATGGTCAATCAGCAGGCTATGCACTGCTTAATTTATCCAGTAGCTATGAGTATGATCAGCACACTCGCCTCTCTATCGCACTCAACAATGCGCTGGATAAAGAGTACACCATGGCCAAGGGATATAACACCTTAGGGCGCACAGTCAACTTGGGGCTAGATTATCGCTTTTAGAATTATCAAATACGATAGGCACTATAATAAAGACATTTACTGGAGTAAGCTTTTATGACAAATCAAACCACACCTCTGAAAATTGGTTATGCCGTGGCAGTTTTAATGCTACTGATGATACTAACACGTGGCCACGAAAGTTGGCTAGCCAGTACTGTTCACTTGCCAGATTTCACTCTGCCTGCGCTGATTATTGCCGGCGTGTATTTGCGTAAGTTTTGGGTGGCAGGTAGTTTGATTGTGATGGCTGTTGCTATTGATAATTACGCCATTGTGCACCAAGGCGTGAGTGCACATTGTATTACCCCGGCCTATAGCGTACTGATTGCCAGTTATGCACTGCTGTTCTGGGCAGCTAAGTTTTTAACCACGCTGACTATTGATAAGCAATTATTTAGAAACATTATGGTACTAGTAGGCTTGGTTGCAACACAATGGTTAATTGCCACGGCCAGCTACTATAGTTTCACCACAGCTGCTTGGGCTAAATTTGCCAG
>CAZMJI010000099.1:0-1721 GCA_964566765.1 uncultured Piscirickettsiaceae bacterium | reverse complement strand
GCGTGAAAGACAAGCCGGCCTTTGGTTTCCAGGGTCATCCAGAAGCTTCACCAGGCCCGCATGATGTTAGCGGCCTATTTGATACCTTTATTCAGGAGATGGAGTCATGAAGAAATTAACCCTGATTGTCAGTATTTTTGCACTTAGCCTGTTTAACTTGGCGCGTGCTGAGGTAGATCCATTTGAAGAATTTAACCGCGGTGTCTTTACCTTTAATGAGTCGCTAGATAACACGGTATTTGAACCAACCGCACGCGCTTACCGCGATCATATGCCAGAGTTTGTGCAGGATCGTGTGCACGACTTTTTCTCAAATTTGGGTGATGTCTCAACCCTGGCCAACCAAATTCTACAATTTAAAGCCGAAGACTCGGTGACAACCTTTAGTCGTGTGGTGATTAACACCACGGTGGGCTTGGCTGGTCTGTTTGATGTGGCCAGTGACATGGGTATGGAGCAAACTGACGAGGACTTTGGTCAAACCTTAGCGGTTTGGGGTGTGGGCGATGGCCCGTATATTATGTTGCCGATCCTAGGTCCGTCAACTCTGCGTGATACCGCGGGTTTTTATGTGGATAGTACTGCCAATACCAGCTTTAACGCACACCTAGATGGTGGCGAGCAGACTGCTGCCACGCTAACCAATGCACTAGATATCCGCACCGAGCTATTACCAGTAACTGACCTATTGGATAGTGCAGATGATCCGTATATTGCCATGCGTTCTTCGTACTTGCAAAAGCGTAAGAATGACATTTATGATGGTAATGTACCCGTATCAGACGACGATTTTTAAAACCTATTTAAGCCCAAAGAATCATGCCAAAAAGACAAGATATTAACTCGATTTTAATCATTGGCGCGGGACCGATTGTGATCGGCCAGGCCTGTGAGTTTGACTACTCAGGCGCGCAAGCTTGTAAGGCGCTGCGTGAAGAGGGTTATCGCGTTATTTTGGTGAATTCAAATCCAGCCACGATCATGACCGATCCAAAGATGGCGGATGCGACTTATATTGAGCCGATTGAGTGGCGCACGGTGGCGAAGATTATTGAGATCGAGAAGCCGGATGCACTACTGCCAACCATGGGTGGTCAAACCGCGCTTAACTGCGCACTGGATCTAGATCGTCACGGCGTTTTGGCCGAGCATGGCGTGGAGATGATTGGCGCCAAGAAAGAAGCGATTGATAAGGCTGAGGATCGTGACCTATTCCGTGAAGCCATGCTTAAGATTGGCCTAGATATGCCAAAAGCAGCGGTGGCCCATACCCTGGAAGAAGCGCATAAGATTCAAGAAGAGGTGGGCTTCCCAACCATTATTCGCCCATCCTTTACCATGGGTGGTACTGGTGGTGGTATTGCTTACAACCGTGAAGAATTTATCCAGATTTGTGAGCGCGGCTTGGACCTATCACCAACCAATGAGCTATTGATTGAAGAGTCAATCCTCGGCTGGAAAGAATACGAGATGGAAGTGGTGCGTGACCGTAAAGACAACTGCATCATCATCTGCTCGATTGAAAACTTTGACCCAATGGGTATTCACACTGGTGATTCGATCACTGTGGCGCCAGCACAAACGCTGACTGATAAAGAATACCAAATCATGCGTAACGCTTCATTGGCAGTACTTAGAGAGATTGGTGTTGACACTGGTGGCTCAAACGTACAGTTTGCGCTGAATCCAGAGAATGGTCGTCTTACCATTATTGAGATGAA
>CAZMJI010000098.1:0-1798 GCA_964566765.1 uncultured Piscirickettsiaceae bacterium | reverse complement strand
AGTATTCAGCCATTGTCTATGGACATATGATCTCCGGTGGTACGGTAGATGCACCAATTGGTCGGGATTCTAAGGATCGTCTCAAGCAGGCGGTGACTGAGAGTGGCAAGCACGCGGTGACACACTATCGCGTGATTGAGCGTTTCGCCCATCATACACATATTAAGGCCGTGCTAGAGACTGGCCGAACCCATCAGATTCGTGTGCACATGTCATCTGTTGGTCACCCGTTGATTGCCGATCCGATGTATGGCGGTAAGCTGCACTTTCCCAAAGGTGCAGAAGAGCCACTGAAAGAGGCGCTCAAACAGTTTAAGCGTCAAGCCTTGCATGCGAAAAAACTCACCTTTACCCATCCAACACAAGGTGAAGAGGTAAGTTTTAAAGCGCCCATTCCTGATGATATGCAGGACTTGTTGCAAATTCTGGCCGAATTTGATGCTGCCTAAAGGCGTTAGAATCCTGAGTACCCAGCGCTATCTAACAGGCGGTGCCAGTCAAAACAACTTTGCCAACTTTAATCTGGCCACTCATGTGGGCGATGATTCCGAGCATGTGGCGCACAATCGACAGCTATTGATTGATCATTTTCAACTACCCAGTGCGCCCAAGTATCTAGAGCAAATCCATTCAGATATCTGTCTGGATGCTAGTGGCGATGCTTGCATGGGAGATGCGGTCATCACCGACCAGCCCAATACCCTTTGTTTGGTAATGACCGCAGATTGCCTGCCAATCTTTGCCGCTAGTAGCGACGGTCAGCAGGTTGGTGTGGCACATGCTGGTTGGAAGGGGATTGTTGGCGGGGTGATTGAGTCGTTTATCTCACGTTTTCAAACCCAGGATTTGTACATCCACTTTGGACCTGCCATCTCTAAGGCGCATTTTGAAGTGGGCAAAGAGGTGCTTGCACAATACTTAGACAAAGATCCAAACTTGGCTGAGGCATTTGAGCAGCGCGATCGACGCTACTACTTGGATTTGTATCAAGCAGCGCGAATTATCTTAACTCAATTGGGCGTCCAGCAGATTAGTGGTGGTGACCAGTGTACCTACACGCAGGATGAGCAATACTTTTCTTATCGCCGCGATGGTCAGCACTCAGGCCGAATGGCCAATCTGATCTATTTCGAGTAGTTATTTGCTCAGTGTCTTGGTGATGGCTTTTTTAAAGATCGGCGCAAAGATATACAGCAGCGGGAAGCCCACCACCCAAGCATAAACAAAACTGCTAAGCCATTTGCCAATAGTCTGATCGCTCCAACCAATGTTGGCATAGGTCACCACAAATGACATAATTAAAATCATAAAGGCTGACATCACCAGGCTGAAGATTAAGTGTATTTTCTTTTCCATTATTTTTCCTTTGCTTTGATTTTGCCGTGCGCACTAAAGTCCATCTCATTGGTTTGTTTGTTAAGATGGTAATAATGTAGTGGCTTTTGTTTACGTTGCTTTTGCTGAATCACACAACCGACCACTTCAAAGTCGCCTTTTAGCTCAATCTCATCATGTGTGTTATTTAGACAAATTAAAAACTTTTGCTCACCACGTTCTAAGTATTGACGGAAATACAATTCATCCTCATAGCGAATCACCGCATAAGCCAGATTGTGCAGTTGTGCACCTGGGTCGATAATCACAATGCAGTTCTCACTAAACTCAGGTGTCATGCAATTGCCCAGATTTTGCAGGGCGAAAGGCTCCGAGTTGGTGGCACAATTGGTTTCGAATAGTTCTTTGGAGTCACTCATGATCGTTGGCACTTAGGGCAATAAAAGGTTGAACGTTGGTTTTG
>CAZMJI010000097.1:0-1804 GCA_964566765.1 uncultured Piscirickettsiaceae bacterium | reverse complement strand
GTCTAGAATGGCTGCTTCTTCGCCCTTGTGGGTAGAAGCGCAAACCAAGCAGGTGCGATCGCCAACGATCTTTTTAAGCTCATCAGCCGCTGCAGTGTTGGTGCTAAATTGCTGATCAAATTTAATATTGCCGATGGCTTCAACACGTGTTGGATCGGCACCCAGTTCGATCAATCGATTGGCAGAGTTCTGATTTTGCGCTGCAATCAGCGTTAGCTTATTCAGTGTTTGTTTGGCCAGGTTGGGTGCAAAGCGCTGATAGCGTTGTAGTGAACGATCGGATAAGCGAGCATTGATCAGCAAGGTAGGAATTTGACGCTGATTAAGTGCGTTAATCAGATTCGGCCAAATCTCGGTTTCCAACAGCAGGCAAAGCTCGGGATTTAGGCGTGAGAGATAACGATTGACCACATCGGGTAGGTCAAAGGGAAAATATTGGTGCAAGACCCGGTCACCATAATGTTCGATGAGCGCATCAGAACCGGTGGGTGTGGTGCTCGAAACAAACACTTGGTGGTTTGGATAGGTATCAAGCAGTCGATCAATCAAGGGGATGGCTGCTCTAAACTCACCCACAGAGACGCAATGCACCCAAATCAGCGGTTGTGTATTGCGAGTAATAAAACCCAAGCGTTGACCCAATCGACGTACATAATTTGGATTGCGCAAGCCTTTGACACCCAGACGCAAGATGGCCAGTGGCAATAGCAGATATCCAATCAGGCTGTACAGAGCTCGGTTCATTCGTAAGTGGTATAATGGCTTGATTGTATTTTAGCGGTTTTTAAAAGATCCACTCTTATGAAATTTGTCGATTCTGCATCTATTCGCATTGAGGCCGGTAAAGGGGGGTCTGGTTGTTTGAGTTTCAGACGTGAAAAGTACATCCCAGAAGGGGGTCCTGACGGCGGCGATGGCGGCGATGGCGGCAGCGTGTACTTTGTCGGCCAACAAGGACTGAACACCTTAAGCGAGTTCCGTTATAACCGCATGTTTAGAGCCAAAAATGGACAGCCTGGCCAGGGCCAAAATAAGCGCGGTAAGTCAGCTGACGATTTGTATGTGGAAATGCCACTAGGCACGCAAGTGTTTGACCTAGAAACTGATGAGATGATTGGTGAGATTACCGAGCATGAGCAAACCTTGTTAGTAGCTAAGGGTGGTTTTCATGGACTCGGCAACACGCGATTTAAATCCAGTATCAATCGTGCACCTCGACAAACCACCTTGGGCACACCAGGCGAGGTTCGAGAAATTGGCTTAGAGATGAATGTGATGGCAGATATTGGTCTATTGGGCATGCCCAATGCCGGTAAGTCCAGCCTAATTCGTCAAATCTCTAGCGCCAGACCCAAAGTGGCCGACTATCCGTTTACCACCTTGCACCCGTCTTTGGGCGTGGTGTCATTAGGCTCTGAGCACTTGGTTATGGCTGACATTCCGGGTTTGATCGAGGATGCCAGCGAAGGTGTAGGCCTGGGTTTTGAGTTTTTAAAGCACCTGTCGCGCACCAAGATTCTGCTGCACGTGGTGGATATCTTGCCGTTTGACGGTTCAGACCCGATTGAGAATTATCGTATTATTGAAAAAGAACTGGCAAAATACGATCAAAAATTAGCCGATAAGCCGCGCTTGTTGGCACTGAATAAAATGGATTTATTGCCAGAGGGTGAACGTGACCAGGCCTTAGAGACTTTTCTACAAGGCAGTGGTTATCAAGGACAAGTGTTCAGCATCTCTGCGCTTAATGGATTAGGCTGCAAGGATTTGATTGCAGGCTTGTTTGAATTAGTAAGAGTACAAG
>CAZMJI010000096.1:451-1878 GCA_964566765.1 uncultured Piscirickettsiaceae bacterium | reverse complement strand
AAATCTACATACACATCGTTTTTGGGTAGAGAGTGAGAACCGTTTTGTAAAGCTTAAACTGTCAGCAAAAGGTCTACGTGTGATCGATAAGAAAGGTATCGATACGGTACTGGCTGAGATTCGCGCCCGTGGCGAGAAAGTTTAATTAAGGATTGGGAGTAAGATCATGAGAGAGAAGATCAAATTAGTATCATCAGCTAATACAGGCCACTTTTATACAGCGACTAAAAACAAAAGACTACACCCTGAGAAGGTTGAAGTCAAAAAGTTTGATCCAGTGGTTAGACAACACGTGATGTACAAAGAAGCTAAGATTAAATAATTAGCCTTACAGCATTCAATAAAAAAGCCGCTTTCGCGGCTTTTTTATTGTGCGGACCAAACCCCTAGCTCGTTGCCACTGGGTTCGGAAAAATGAAAGCGTCGACCGCCCGGAAAAGAAAAAATTGGCTGGGTAATCTTGCCACCAGCTTGTTGGATCTTTGCCAGCGTTTGTTCTAGGTCATCGGAATACAGTACCACCAGCGCACTGCCTTGGTGGTATTGCGCCTGTAAATCAGCCTGGTAAAAGCCGCCCTCAATGCCAGCATTGCTAAAGGCTGTGTACTCGGGTCCGTAATCGGTGAATGACCAGCCAAACACCTCACTAAAGAAGTGTTTGCTAGCCTCTAAGTTGCGCGCTGGCAACTCGATGTAGTTGATTTTCTCGTGATTACTCACTCAAATTATCAAGCGCAATACCTGCTGAGGCATCTTGGTAGCTTTGAATTTGATCAAAGTTCAGATACTTGTAGATATCGCCTTCGAGTGGCTTGATCTCACTCATGGCCGCTTGATATTCATCCACAGTTGGAATGTGACCTAGCTTGGCACTGATTGACGCCACTTCTGCCGATGATAGGTAAACATTGGTGTTGTCGCCCAAACGGTTCGGGAAGTTTCGAGTTGAAGTTGAAACCACCGTGGCATCTGTTTGTACACGTGCTTGGTTACCCATGCATAGAGAACAACCTGGCATTTCAGTATGCGTGGTGATCTTGCTAAAAGTCTCGTAAGTACCTTCTTGCTTCAGTTGTGCCTCATCCATACGCGTTGGTGGGGCAATCCAAAGTTCGGTTGATAACTCTGACTTGTCTTTAAGCAGTTGTGCCGCCGCTCTAAAGTGGCCAATGTTGGTCATACATGAACCGATGAACACTTCGTCAATTTGTGTGTTGGCCACGTCTGATAGTGGCTTCACATCATCTGGGTCGTTTGGACAAGCCAGAATTGGTTCTTTGATCTCATTCAGGTCGATTTCGATCACCGCTGCGTATTCGGCATCGGCATCAGCTTCCATCAACTCAGGATTCTCTAACCACGCTTCCATGGCTTGAATACGACGCGCAATGGTGCGCTTGTCGCCATAGCCCTCAGCAATCATCCAC
>CAZMJI010000096.1:0-441 GCA_964566765.1 uncultured Piscirickettsiaceae bacterium | reverse complement strand
GTTAGAGTTGATGTATTCAATGATCGGCGCTTTGTCTAGGTGAATTGAACAGCCGGCCGCTGAACGCTCAGCTGCTGAGTCAGAAATCTCAAAGGCTTGTTCCACTTTAAGATCTGGCAGACCTTCAATCTCTAGTACACGACCTGAGAAGATATTCACTTTACCTTCTTTGGCAACCGTTAATAGGCCCTGGTCGATGGCCTTATATGGAATGGCATTTACCAAGTCACGCAGGGTAATGCCTGGTTGCATCTCACCTGAGAAGCGCACCAGTACCGATTCTGGCATATCCAATGGCATTACGCCCGTTGCTGCGGCAAAGGCGACCAGGCCCGAACCCGCTGGGAATGAGATACCAATTGGGAAACGCGTATGCGAGTCACCACCGGTACCGACAGTATCTGGCAGTAGCATACGGTTTAGCCAAGAGTGGATCACACC
>CAZMJI010000095.1:0-2062 GCA_964566765.1 uncultured Piscirickettsiaceae bacterium | reverse complement strand
GTCTGCGTCCAGGTTCAATTGCCGATGCCAACGACGCCGCACAATTTGGCGAGTTGGAGACCTTAGGTGAGCTCACCAAGATTGCCTGGAAGCATGATGTGCAAACCTTTATTGAAGGCCCGGGTCATGTGCCGATGCAGATGATTAAAGAGAACATGGATAAGCAGCTTAAGGAGTGCGGTGAAGCACCGTTCTACACGCTGGGTCCACTGACCACCGATATTGCCCCAGGCTATGATCACATTACCTCGGCCATTGGTGCAGCACAAATCGGTTGGTATGGTTGTGCCATGCTGTGCTACGTGACGCCAAAAGAGCACTTGGGCTTGCCGAATAAAGCCGATGTGAAAGAAGGCATTATTGCTTATAAGATTGCGGCGCATGCAGCGGATTTGGCCAAGGGTCATCCGGGTGCGCAGATTCGTGATAACGCTTTGTCTAAGGCACGCTTTGAGTTTAGATGGGAAGACCAATTTAACTTGGCATTAGACCCAGATACCGCTCGCGCCTATCATGATGAAACCATGCCGAAGCAAGCCGCCAAGACCTCGCATTTTTGCTCTATGTGTGGCCCTAAGTTCTGTTCCATGAAAATCACTCAAGAGATTAAGAACATGGATGAGGCGCAGGTGGATCAAATCAACGCCATCCAACTGGAGATGAGCAAAAAGTCTGAAGAATTTTTAGACAATGACAGTGAGATTTATCTGAAAGAGGGTGCTTAGCGCTCTAGCTTTTTAAAGTCTTTAAGACAACATTGTTTGCTTGGGTTGAGTGCTTCACAACGACAGTGGCTGTGCTTGGTTTGCCAGATCACAAAGTCTTTCAGTATTTGCGCCTCACCTTGCGCTAAGGCCTCTCGATAGGCTTGTTCACTAATGTTGAAACAATAACATAGCAGTTTTTCTGGTTTGGCTGAACAGCAGTCTGTCATGGGTACAAAGTATGTTGTTTTTGCAGTAGAATATTGTTCAAATTATAAAGGACGTCTGTATGTTAGAAGTGCTGTTGATTAATGTATTGGTGGTGGTGCTCACTGTTTTAGTGCACTATGAGTTTTTGTATCAGGCTACAGAGTTGTTGCCTAGGCTTAAGATTCGCCATCGTGCTCGCATTGTTGCCGTGGTCTTTATTGCGTTGCTGGCCCATGTGATTGAGATTTGGATCTATGCTTATGCCTACTTTAGAATGCACAATTCTGAGGATTGGGGGTCTTTGCAGGGTAATTTTGACGGTTCGCTGCTAGACAGCGTGTATTTTTCTTTCACCACTTTCTCAACCCTGGGCTTTGGCGACATTGAGCCATTGGGTGATATCCGATTCTTAGTGGGGATGGAAGCCTTGGCTGGCTTTGTGTTGATTACCTGGAGTGCCTCTTTCTTATTCTTTGAGATGCAACGCTATTGGAACGCCAAACAATTGGCAGACTAAAGCCAGAGATCAATACGCGCTACTAGCGTATCAAGCGCCCCTTGATTGGCCTTAAAAAAGGTCTGCGCATTAAGCCCCATCTGCGTGGCTGTATCAGGCGCTTCTAGCAGTTGTTTTACTGCTAGCAATAGCGCTTCTGCATCCTGTGCTTGAATGGCACCATCTGCCGCTAATAGACCACTGGAGATCTCGCTAAAGTTAAACACATTGGGGCCAAATAAGATGGGCTTGGCCAATGAGGCTGGCTCTAGCATGTTGTGTCCGCCGGTTTGATTGAGACTGCCACCCATAAATACCAGGTCAGCGATTTGCAGATAAGCCATCATCTCACCCATAGAATCACCTAAGAGTACATCCGCATCTGCAGCAGATTGATTACTCGAGCGTTTAACTAGATTCAGTTGTTTGCTGGTAATTAGCTTGGAGACTTCTGCGAATCGTTCCAGGTGACGTGGCACCATCACCAAGAGGATGTCCAGCTGTGATTTAAGCTTAAGGTAGGCGTCTAGGATGGCTGCTTCTTCACCCTTGTGGGTGGAAGCGCAAACCAGGCAGATGCGATCGCCAACGATCTTTTTAAGCTCATCAGCCGCTGTGGTGTTGGTGCTAAATTGCTGATCAAATTTAATAT
>CAZMJI010000094.1:0-2066 GCA_964566765.1 uncultured Piscirickettsiaceae bacterium | reverse complement strand
GTTATTATAGAGGCTTATTGGAAATTATCGCCTGCTTTATTTGGGGTTATTTTCCCAGGGTTGGTAAAACGTAATAAAGCGCGATAGATAGGCTAATCAGCGCAAATACATTGCCGATTAAGACAATGGAAGCGACTTTTTGCACCTCTTGTTGATATTTTTCGGCCACCATAAAATTGAGTACAGCCGGCGGCAGAACAGCAAAAACAACCAGTAGTGCACTATTCAGTGCTGTTAGCTCTAACCATGGCAAAATCAGCAGCAGTGCCACAACACCAGACAGTGGTCTCACAAGCGCACCAGTTAGGCCAATTTTCCAATGCTCAAAGTTAATATCCACCAGGCGCACACCTAGAGCAAAGAGCATCAGTGGAATGGCGATCTCACCGACCATGGATAAGGGCATTAGCACGATAGTTGGCAGACTCACTTCTAGCGCATTAAAGGACAGTCCCAAGGCGCTGGCCCAAACCATAGGGATGCGTAATACCGAGATCAGTGAGGCTTGTCGATCTAAGGTTTTAATCCCTAGGGTGAAATGCAGGGTATTTTCAATAATAAAGAGAATGATCGCTGCTGGCATGGCGGCCTCACCAAAGGCCAGTAGGGCTAAGGGCAGGCCAACATTGCCCGAGTTAGCATACATCATGGGCGGTACAAAAGTTTTGCGATTGATATGACGCAATCTGGCAAAACCCCAGGCCACCAAGCCCGAGATTAAAATCACTAAGATAGCGCCTAGTGCCAAATTGCTGTATCCGCCCAGTTCTAACTCTTGATCAATCAAGGTTGAAAACAGCAGCGCTGGAACAAACACATCAATGGTCAGGCGATTGGCCACGCGCATATCGGTGTGATAGCGTTTGGCATACAAATAGCCACCCAGTACAATCAGTACAATGGGAGCGATAATGCCAGCAATGTTGAGCAACATCAGTTAGTTGCCATAGGCCACGGACGGCAGCCAGGTTACCAATTGCGGGAAGAAGAATACCAGGGCTAGGCCAGTGAGCTGCAGCACAATAAACGGAAATACGCCTTTGTAGATGTCAGTCAGTTTGATGCCATTTGGACACACACCTTTTAGGTAGAAAATGGCAAAGCCAACCGGCGGGGTTAAGAACGAGGTTTGCAGGGTCACCGCGACCAAGAGCGCAAACCAGACTAGGTTTGGATTGTCCACCACGCCGTAACCTTCTACCGCTAAGTCTAAGCCCGCAATCACCGGACCCAGTAGTGGCAGAATAATCAGACTGATTTCAATCCAGTCTAGGAAGAAACCCAGGGCAAAGATCAGCAGTAGCACCACACCAATCAGCGCGTACGGACCTAGACCTAGGCTATTCAGTGCCGATTCAATCAGTTCATCGCCACCACATTCTCTAAGCACCAAGGCAAAGATGGTGGCACCAATAAAGATGGCAAAGATATAGGCCGAGGTGTTCATGGTGTTAATCACCACGTCTTTTAATACTTGGAAGTTAAGCTTTTTAAAGCCAGCAGCCAGTACCACTGCACCTAGGGCACCAATACCAGAGGCTTCGGTGACTGTGGCCATACCCATAAAGATGGAGCCCAGTACCGCCAAGATCAGCAAGGCTGGTGGCACAATGTCCTTCATTACGCGTAGTACGTCTTTCAGTTCAATGGCTTGATGATTTTGATCCAGTGGGGCGTTTTCTGGAAATAGCTTGCCGTAGATCAGAATATAAGAGATATAGAGCACACCCAAAATCAAACCTGGGAATACCGCGCCCATAAATAGGTCACCCACTGACACACCCAGCTGGTCACCCATGATCACCAGCATAATCGACGGCGGGATGAGAATGCCCAGGGTGCCCGAAGCGGCAACCGTGCCCAAGGCCAGTGGTTTGTTGTAGTTTTGTTTCATCATCACTGGTAGTGACATCAAACCCAGTAGCACCACCGAGGCACCAATAATGCCGGTTGAAGCAGCCAGAATAATACCAATTAGGGTGACGGTGATGGCCAGGCCGCCTTTAACATTGCCAAAGAGTTTTTGCATGGATTTCATCATGCGCTCGGCAATGCCGGATTTCTCC
>CAZMJI010000093.1:0-2199 GCA_964566765.1 uncultured Piscirickettsiaceae bacterium | reverse complement strand
ACCCGTGCGATTGTGGCTGGTGAGCCAATTACCGTGTTTAACTACGGCAAACATCGTCGAGACTTTACTTATATCGATGATATTGTCGAAGGGATTATTCGTGTGCTCGATCGACCAGCACCAGTGAATCCTGATTGGGATAGCAATAACCCAGATCCAGCTACCTCAAGTGCACCATATCGTGTGTATAACATTGGTAATAACAATCCAGTTGAGCTGATGGATTATATTGAAGCTTTAGAGACTTCTTTGGGCATGACGGCCGAAAAAGAGCTGTTGCCACTGCAGCCTGGTGATGTACCAGACACCTATGCGGATGTGGATGACCTGGTGGAAGAATTTGGCTACAAGCCGTCCATGAGTGTTAAGCAAGGTGTGGAAAACTTTGCCAAGTGGTATAAGGAATACAACAATCTTTAACTACTCACAACTGCCTGAGCCTGCTTAATTGACGCTAGCACATGCTTGGCTTTTGAATTCTGCTCGTCGATGTCGTGACCACTTTTGACTAAGATGGTGTTCTTGATGCCAGCTGCATTGGCAGCTGTTACATCGGCCTCCTTATCGCCAATCATCCAAGAGTGATTCATCTCAATATTGTGTTTTTCTTTGGCTTGCAAAAGCATGCCTGGCTTGGGCTTTCGACACTCACAGCCGTCTTCAGGTCCGTGCGGACAAAAGAACACATCTAGAATATCAATGTCTTGATCCTTAAATTGATTAAGCATCCAACCAGTTACCTGGTGAAATTCTGCTTCGCCATAATACCCTCGACCAATGCCAGATTGATTGGTGATCACCACAATTTGATAACCCAACGATTGAAAGTATCGACAAGCCTCAAACACACCCTCGATGAAACGAAAATCTTCTACCTTGTGTAGATAGCCAACTTCGTGATTGATCACACCGTCGCGATCTAAGAAAATAGTTTTTATGCTCATAAGGCAGATACGTATAATCGGTTTAGATATTGAATAGGGCTTATTTTAAGATGCAGAACCCACTCTCTGTGGTCATAATTAGCAAAAATGAAGAGCGATTTATCGCTGATGCGGTGAAATCCGCCTTGTTTGCTGACGAAGTACTGGTATTGGACAGCGGTTCTAGCGACAGAACTGGCGAGATTGCAGCAGAGCTAGGTGCTAACGTACTGCACCAAGATTGGCTGGGATTTGGTGCGCAAAAAAACAAGGCGGTATCGCTGGCAAAAAATAATTGGGTGTTTGTGCTCGATGCAGATGAGCGCATCACCCATGAGTTGCGTGATGAGTTGCTAAGGGTTTTAGAGTGTCCTCAGGCTAAAGCTTATGACACAGCCAGGCTGAACCGTTTCTTTGGCAAAGACATTAAGCATTGCGGCTTGTATCCGGATTATAGTATTCGCCTATTTGATCGTCGCTTTGGTCGTTTTAATGAGGTTAGCGTGCATGAAAGTGTGCAAACTAATGAAGCGGTTAAAACACTCAAACACCCAATGACACATCTGGCTTTTGACAGTGTGAGTGAATTTCGTGCCAAGCAAAAAAACTATGCGGCGCTAAGCACCAAAAAACCCAATCTGGTGAAAGCCTTTGTGTCACCTATTTGGACTTTTATTAGAATTTATGTATTGCGTCTAGGAATCCTAGAAGGCTGGCACGGTTTGGCGATTGCCACGGTTTATGCGCAATATACATTCTGGAAGTATTCCCGATGAAAATACTGGTTCTAAAGGTACAAACCATTGGTGATACGCTCTTAACATCACCGCTGATCGCCAATTTAAAGCAGCATTATGCCGATGCTGTGATTGATGTGATGGTGAATGAGGGCACTCAACAAATGCTGGCGTTTAACCCAGACGTTAACCAGGTGTTAGAGTATAAGCGCGAGTCTTATCGAGGCCTGACCAATTGGCAGCGACTAACCAAAAACTTAAAATTTCTGAGAGATATTCGGCGCGCTAAATACGACTTGGTGATTGATTTGGATGAGGGCGATCGAGGCGCCTTGGTTGCCTGGGTGAGTGGTGCTAAGACAAAGTTGGGTAGTGCAACCATCTCCAGTGGGTTACTAAGGCGCACTTATACGCACTTATTGCCTGCAAGAGGTGGGCGTCATACGGTTGAGATCAATCTAGACGCTTTAAGATCATTGAAAGTGCCTATTATTAATAAAGCTGTGAAGTTCTTCTGGCATCAGAAAGATGAGCAGATT
>CAZMJI010000092.1:0-2329 GCA_964566765.1 uncultured Piscirickettsiaceae bacterium | reverse complement strand
CCGCCCGACGAGCCACCTGGAATCTTGTTCAGATCCCAAGGGTTTTTGGCCGGACCATAATAGGAATTCTCATTCGAAGAACCCATGGCAAACTCATCCATATTGGCTTTACCCAACATCACCAAACCCTCATTGTTGAGTTTGTGGGATACCGTGGCATCATACGGCGAGATAAAATTATCCAACATCTTAGAACCGGCCGAGGTCTTCACCCCTTGGCTACAGAAAATGTCTTTATGTGCATACGGGATACCGGTAAGCACAGAGCCTTCGCCTTTGGCCAGTTTAACGTCGGCCGCTTGAGCTTGGCTTAGCGCCAACTCATCGGTAACGCTAATAAACGCGTTGAGATCCGAGGCGTGGATGCGATCTAAGTAGTGCTGAGTGAGCTCAACAGAGGAAAATTCTTTATTGGCTAGCCCTTGAGCTAGTTGGGCAATGGTTTTGTTGTGCATTACTCAATAACAGTTGGAACGAGATAATGTTGATTGCCGACCTTGGGTGCAACCGCTTGAAAAGCTTCAGCCTGGTCTGTTTCGCTCACCACATCTTCTCTCAGTCGCTGAGACATGTGCAGTGGATGTGCCATCGGCGTTACGCCTTCGGTATCAATACTGGCCAATTCTTCGGCCAGCGCCAAAATGGCATTTAAATCTTGGGTATTTTCACGCGCTTGCTCCTCACTTAGGGATAAGCGTGCCAGATAAGCAATTTGACCAACTTCAGCTTCCGATAACGACATATTACAACATTGGAATCTTGTTAAAGATACGTAGCGGCTTAGCAAAAGAAGCGCGCAGGATGGTCAGATCACGCTGCATCCAAGTCATTGAATCTTGCATCGTGGTCATGTTTTTGTTCATCTCTTCCATGTTGATCAACATTGGCTCTAGCGCATCCATCTTCGCACTCACGCGCGTTAGATCGGTTGAGATGGTGTCTAGGTTATCCAACTTACCGGCAATTACCACCATGTTGTTGTTCACCTGATCGATGTTCTTCTGCATGTGTGAGACGGTCACTGTCATTTTATTGACGTTTTTCGACAACGATTCAATGCTCTGGGTCATTGAGCTCATGTTAGTGCCCATTCTTGGGTCCATGGCGTTGGCCAGACGTGTCATGTCTTGGGTGATGGAATAAATAACGATAAAGAAACCAATAATAATGGCACTAAAGATTGCTAGCGCTGGCAGGAACATACGCTCAAACTTAGAGCTGGTTTGCTGCTCCATCTTGGTGACTAGATTCTCTAGACACTCAATCGTTGGTACTTCGCCCTTATGATCAATGGCGCTTTTTTGCTCTTTATATGACATAATTTTTCCTTTTTTCAGTTAGTTATTGGCAAAAATCGCCAATTACCTGATCAAGTAATGTTGCATCGTAATTGTCACTAATAAAGGCATCCCCAAGTGCTTTTAATAGAATCAAACGGATATTTCCATCGATTACTTTCTTGTCTACGCTCATGGCGGAAACAAAATCAGAATGCGCCATTTTACCATTAATGCCAATTGGCAAATTCGCTTTCTCCAGCAGTACAGCCACCTCAGCGGTCTCATCGGCACTTAAATAACCTTCTAATTCGGAGAGTTTGGCAGCCATCAACATGCCCACTGAAACCGCCTCACCATGCAGGTACACGCCGTATCCCAAGGTATTCTCAATGGCATGACCAAAGGTATGGCCCAGGTTAAGCAGCGCACGCTTGCCCGCCTCTAATTCATCTTCTGCCACGATACGCGCCTTATCCTCACAAGAGGTATAAACCGCATCAATCATCAAGGCCTTATCTCTGGCCATCAGCGGTTCCATATTGGCCTGCAGGAAGCCTAAAAACTCGGCATTACCCAATAGGCCATATTTAATCACCTCAGCCATGCCGGCTGAATATTGTCTGTCATCTAGGGTGTCTAGGGTGTCCATATCAATCAGCACACACTTGGGCTGATAAAAAGCACCAATCATGTTTTTGCCCAGTGCGTGATTCACACCCGTCTTACCACCAACTGATGAGTCTACTTGCGACAGCAGCGTGGTTGGAATTTGAACAAAGTTGACCCCACGCTGGTAGCTGGCTGCAGCAAAGCCAGTCATATCACCAACCACACCGCCGCCTAGGGCAATCAGTGTGCAAGAACGATCAAACCTGGCTTCTAGCAATGCGGTGAAAATTTGATTGACCGTATCCAGGGTTTTAAATTCTTCACCATCGGGCAAAATCACCTCAGCCACCTGGTAGTCGCCCAGTAAGGCTTTAACTTGGTCTAGATACAGTGGTGCCAACGTGGTATTGGTAACAATCATCACCTGTTTGCCATGAATA
>CAZMJI010000091.1:0-2374 GCA_964566765.1 uncultured Piscirickettsiaceae bacterium | reverse complement strand
ACAAAATAAAAAGGTTATTATAAAAGTTTCGCGGGAATTATCTCATACTTTATTTGGGGGTATTTAATTTGCATGATCAAGGTGGCATAAAATAACCAAAATGCACACTCTAATTAACAGCATAGAAGCTGTTTTATTATATGGCTTATGGGTATGATTATTGCAGTTGGGGGATTTTAGATAAGCAAGATGACAACTCAGATTGATCGTATTTATTTTATGGGCACCTGCCTGGCCGATGTGTATTTTCCCAAGGCTGGACTCAGCGCTATGCAATTACTTCAGCGTGAAGGCTTAAAAATCATTTATCCGCAGAATCAAACCTGTTGCGCACAGCCTGCCTTTAATGCAGGCTATCGACAAGAGGCTTTGTCGGTGGCCAGATCACTTATGGCTTGTTTTCCTAAGGATTTGCCGATTGTGATTCCATCGGCCTCCTGTACGGATATGATTCGTCACCATTGGTCTGAGTTATTTGCTGGTCAGTCGGATGCATCTCAGGCGCGCGCTATTGCTGGTCGTGTTTATGAACTTACTGAGTTTTTGTCCCAAGTATTAAAGGTTAAGCTAAGTGATTATGGGCAGCCTACTCAGGTAGCAATCCACAGTTCGTGTTCTTGTAGAAACGGACTAAAAGGAGCCAAACATATTGAAAATTTAGTGGGGCAATTAGAACGGGTAGAAGTCTTAGAACAAGATAGAAAAAAAGAATGTTGTGGCTTTGGTGGCACCTTTGCACTCAAACAAGCTGACATATCAGGCGCGATGGTGGCAGATAAGACCCAAGCGCTTAAAGACAGCGGGGCAGAGCTAACCATTAGCCAGGATTTGGGCTGTTTGATGAACATTGGTGGGGCACTCGCTAAGCAAAAATCTAAGCTGAAAACTCAACACGTGGCTGAGTTCTTATGGGAGCGGACTAATCGTGAATAGTATGCCTGTCCAACTTTCTAAGCGTATCGACCGAGCCATTGATCAGCGACGCACGCACAATAGTTTTAGGCCGGCCATGAGTTTTCTAATGGATAAACGCTTAGCGCAATTTCCAGATACTGCTTATCTGCAAGATTTGCGCAATCGCTCAGCCGGGATTCGCACCCATGCCATTGCTCATCTGCCAGAGCTGTTGCAGACGCTAGAGCAAAATCTAGAGAAAAATAATATTCAGGTGCATTGGGCTGAGGATGGTGAGCAGGCCAATCAAATCATTGCCGGCATTCTCAAACAAGCCAAGGCTAAAACCGTGGTAAAGGGTAAATCGATGGTCAGTGAGGAAATTGGACTGAATGAATACTTGATTGCACAAGGCATCCAGACACTTGAAACCGATTTGGGTGAATATATTATCCAATTAGCAGGGGAGATGCCTTCACATATTGTTATGCCAGCGATTCATAAAAATCGCCAAGAAATAGCCCAACTACTACATCAACATTTTCCGGAATTTGATTACACTGAGGATGTTGATCAATTAACCGCGCAAGCCAGAGCCATACTGCGCAAGCATTTCCAACGGGCCGATGCCGGTATCTCAGGGGTAAATTTTGCCGTGGCAGAAACGGGTACTTTGTGTTTGGTTGAGAACGAGGGTAATGGCCGGATGTGCAGCAGTGTGCCCGATTTGCATATTGCGCTAACTGGTATTGAAAAGGTGGTTGAAAAACTCAGTGATGTACCACCACTACTGGAGATGCTAACCAAGTCGGCCACTGGACAGTCAATTACCACCTATTTCAATATGATTTCCTCACCCAGAAGAGAGGGTGAGAAAGATGGCCCTAAAGCCGTGCATTTGGTATTGCTGGATAATTCTCGCTCACAAATTAGTGCGAATGAGCAAACACTTGATGTGCTAAAGTGCATTCGCTGTGGTAGTTGCATTAATCATTGCCCAGTATATGTGCAATTGGGTGGTCATGCTTATGGTACTACTTACCCAGGACCGATTGGCATT
Organism: uncultured Piscirickettsiaceae bacterium; assembly: GCA_964566765.1. Taxonomy (GTDB): domain Bacteria; phylum Pseudomonadota; class Gammaproteobacteria; order PS1; family Pseudothioglobaceae; genus Thioglobus_B. Next base: position 420 of record CAZMJI010000091.1, on the reverse strand, counting down.
GCTCTAGAGCCGATGAAGCAAGGTGTTGATCAATTTGGAGATCTGAGTGAATTGTGCACCCTATGTGGCGCTTGTGCACAAGTTTGTCCGGTGAAAATTCCCCTGCCAACACTGATTAATCAATTGCGAGAAGACGTGGTAGACAGTGGCAATATTTCTCAGCTGCAGTCTCGAGCTTGGCAGCTTTGGCGTTGGATTTATGCCCATCCACAGCGCTATCGCTTCTTTGTTAAATTATTAACCAAGTTGCGGTTTTTAACTCCAGGAAAAATACCTGGCTGGAGTCGTTATCGCGTCTTACAAAAACCAGCCAACAAATCATTATCAACCCTAGCAAAAGAGGCAGGATTTGCCCATGAGTAATGCCAAAGAGCGCATCCTCTCTAGACTCAAGCAGGGTCGAGTCTACGCACCAGGTGC
>CAZMJI010000090.1:0-2650 GCA_964566765.1 uncultured Piscirickettsiaceae bacterium | reverse complement strand
GGTGTGGTGACGCGCGGTGTAACCGACGTTTTCCAAGTCATTGTGCTTACCACCAGCACGCACACAGCGCTGACAAGAAGCGGCTCGCGTATAAGGGCGCTTCTCGGCACCACTAAACACATCCTTAAACGGCACCATGCCGGCATTGGTGAACAACAAGGTTTTGTCGTTGTGCGGCACCAGCGATGAGCTCGGCTCAATGGTATGGCCTTGCTTGGCAAAATAATCAAGGTATTTTTGTCTAATCTCAGCAGTCTTCATGGCGTGCTTAGTCTGGGTAAAAAGGCCCCATTATATAAGATATAGACTATTCTAACAATGCGGTATCACCCGCACCACGACGGATAATCTCCGCCTCAGCTTTGGACAGGTCGATCACCGTGGTGGGCTCAGGTGGGCAATAGCCATCATCGATAATCACATCGACCAGTTTTTCTACCGCTAGGCGCACATCATCAATGTCGTAGAATTCGTGCTCTGGTAGGATTAACGACACACTCATCAGCGGCTCATCTAAGGCCTCTAGTAGTGCTTGAACCACGCCATGCGGTGAGACTCTCAGGCCAATGGTTTTTTTCTTGGGATGCAGTAGGCGATTGGGCACATCACGTGTACCTTCTAGGATAAAAGTATAAGCGCCTGGCAGAACTTTTTTTAGCAAGCGAAAGGCATTATTGTCCAACTTGGCGTATTCGCCAATGTGGGCTAAATCGCGCATCATTAGGGTGAAGTCGTGGCGCTTAGACAAGTTTCGAATGCGGCGAATGCGCTCCAAGCCATTTTTATTACCGAGCATGGTGCCTAGAGCATAACCCGAGTCGGTTGGATAGACAATGACTGCATCAGCGCGCAAGGCCTCTACCACTTGTTTGATCAATCGAGCTTGTGGATTTTGCGGGTGTATTTCTAAGAGTTTTGCCATTTACAAGTAATTCCAAAGCAGTTTTTCTTCATCAAGCAAGGGTTTCAGTTGGCCAATTTGCACGCGCTGGTTCGACCAGCCATGGTAATCTGAGCCCGAAGAGTACAGCAGATTATAATCATCTGCCCAGCGCTTCATCAGTGCAATTTCCTCATCTGTGCTATGAAAGGTCACCACTTCTACCCCGTCTAAACCAGCCTCGGCCAAATTAGACAACATACGCTGGATTTTGCTCTGCGTCATGCGGTAGCGAAATGGATGCGCCAGAACAGCCTTACCGCCGGCACCATGAATCCAGTCAATAACCTCATTGTACTGCGCCCAATGACCTTTCACACCGCCGGGTTTTTTACCGGTGAGATAGCGCTTAAACACCGACTTCATGTCTTTGCAAATGCCTTCTTTAATCAACATCTGCGCAAAATGGGTACGCGTGATCATGTCTTTTTCAACCAAGTCTAGTGTCTTCTCCATGGCTTGCAAGATGCCAGCACCAGACAGACCTCTGGCCATTTTTTGCGCCCGCTCAAAGCGAAAATCTTGATGTTGTTTTAACCCAGTCTGCAAGCCCTGGTGATCTGGATCAACCCCCAAACCAACAATATGCACGGTCATATTGCTCCACATGGCTGAGATCTCCACACCGCCGACAAAAGCCAAATCTAATTCTCTGGCTGCAGTGTTGGCTTCAGACAAACCAGCTGTTGTGTCGTGATCAGTTAGGGCAAATAATTGGCAATCTTGGCTCTTAGCCAGACGCACCACCTCGGTTGGCGACAAAACCCCATCGGAATAATACGAATGATTGTGCAGATCAAAACTCATGGCTTACCATTATAATCTATCTGGTTCGCACAACTGAATTTGACTATAATCACCTTATTCAATCACGGTTTTCAAGCCTATGTGCGGCATTGTTGGCGGCATTTGTCAAAATAACATTACTCCAATTCTAATCGATGGCCTTAAACGCCTCGAGTATCGTGGTTATGATTCCGCTGGCGTGGTGGTTCTGTCCGACAACAACACACTAAAACGTAGCCGAGCTGTGGGTAAAGTTGCCAACCTAGAAGTAGCCATTGACAGCGCAGCAGACACACCCAGTGGCACAGTCGGTATTGCACATACGCGCTGGGCAACGCATGGTGAACCGTTAGAGAAAAACGCTCATCCGCATATTTGTAATGGTAGTGTTGGTGTGGTGCACAATGGCATTATTGAGAACTATCTTGAACTAAAAGCCGATCAACATGCTCAGGGCTACACCTTTACCTCGGACACCGATACCGAGGTGGTTGCCCACGCCATTCATCAACATCTGGAAAGCAGTAGTAGCTTATTAGAAGCAGTGCAAAAGGCTGTTGAGACTTTTGAGGGCGCTTATGGTCTAGGGGTTATCTCTCCCGCACATCCAGGACAAATGGTGGTGGCACGTAGTGGCTCGCCTTTGGTGATTGGTGTGAGTTATCGCGGTAATTTTATTGCCTCAGACCAAATGGCACTACTGGCCATTACTAAAGATTTTATCTTTTTAGAAGAAGGCGATATTGCTGAGATTACGCTAGATAGCATTACTGTCTACAACCAAGCAGGTGAGCAAGTCGAGCGCCCTATCGTTGCCTCTCAACTTAAAGAAGGTCAGGTCTCTAAAGGTGAGTATGCGCACTATATGCTCAAAGAAATCTTTGAGCAACCGCAAGCCATTCGCGACACCTTAGAGTCTCGCAT
>CAZMJI010000089.1:0-2859 GCA_964566765.1 uncultured Piscirickettsiaceae bacterium | reverse complement strand
CCATAACACAGACCCATATCATCCTCACCTTTGCGATGTGGATTATCCAACCAAGCTTGATTGTCATTGGCATTGGCATTCCAGGTATTACAACCCAGCTCTCTAAACTGTGCAGCTGAGCCATAACCGCGTAAATAACCCAGCATCTCAGCGATGGCCGGCTTCCAAAACAGTTTTTTGGTGGTCACCACTGGTACCGTACCATCGCTTAAGTCATGCTCAAAGGTGGCGCCAATAATGGTCAGCGTCTTCTTGCCAGTGCGGCTGTTTTCCACCCACTGACCCTGGTCCAAAATACGCTTACCAATATCAATATATGCTTTCATATTTTTGCTTGTTTGCTCTGTATAACAGGTAAAGTCCCAATCCAATCATTGGTGCGCTGAGTAGCTGCCCCATGGTTAGCCAACCAAACGCCAAATAACCAATGTGTGCATCTGGCATGCGCACAAATTCAACTGCGAATCTAAAGATACCATAGAAGATTAAAAACAGACTGGAAATGGTCATGCTTGCTCTGGGTTTTTGACTGGCAAACCAAAGAATTAAAAACAACACCAGGCCTTCTAAAAAGGCCTCATACAGCTGTGTGGGGTAACGACTAATGCCCTCACTAGGAATGTACATGCCCAGGCTACTAGTGGTTGGCGCACCCCAAAGCTCGCCATTAATAAAGTTGCCCAGACGACCAAACCCCAGACCCAGTGGCACCAGTGGCGCGACAAAATCCATGGTGTTAAAAAAGGTTTTGTGGTGTTTTCGATTAAACCACACCATGGCCAGCAACACGCCTAAAAAACCACCATGGAACGACATGCCGCCACCCTGAACGGCAAAGAGTATTGAAGGGTCATTTAAAAATGCCGATAGATTGTAAAACAGCATATAACCCACGCGACCACCAACCACGGCACCAATAGCTCCGTAAAAAATTAAATCTTCCACCTGCGTGGTACGCCACACGCCAGCACTGTGTTTGGCCCGATGTCTGGCCAACAAAAAAGCACTGACAAAGGCCAATAGGTACATAATCCCATACCAATAGATTTGGGCAAAGCCCAAGTCTAGGGCAACAGGATTGATCTCAGGATAGGTCATGTATTGGAGCTATCGATCCAACCACTGCATAATGCTTTGCTTGCCATCCTCGACCCAAGCCTTGGCTTTATCGACACCCTGCTGCGATTGATCACTCAGGTTGTTACCCTCTTGCTTGATGTCCTGCCAAGTTTGGCTACGCTCAACGCGATCCACTCCGCTATTCCACATGTCTCTCATCTGTCCAATCATGTCATCAGAATCGGTTTGTTTGGCTTGATCGATCTTATGCTTAGAAACCGACCAATACTGCTCTAAACAATTGAGCGAGAGTTCCGCTGGCCTAACAGCAGACCAGCCCCTAGGTACATCACAAGGCGTGGGGAAAATCACCACATTACCCGTGGTTGGACTCACCGCCTGTGTTGGCTCCTCAGGACATTGAATTAGATTTGCATAAGTTGTGCCTGCTACTGAGATAGCCAATACGGCCAATACGTGCTTAACCATCACACCCTCCAAGAAAAATAATTACCACCCATTATCCACAATCCGAGGCTAACAAGGGGGTTTAAGCGATATTAAAGTCTTTAGAGATTTGGCGCGCTCGAGGTGATTCGAACACCCGACCATTGGCTTCGGAGGCCAATACTCTATCCAGCTGAGCTACGAGCGCATAAAGCGCGAGAATTGAGGGTTTTTATAACTCTTCTTCAGAGCAGAAGACTGCTTGCATATTGGCAACCAGCTTGAGGATTTTGGCATCTTTGACCTTGCACAAAATTTTGTTACCATCGCGACGAGACTCTACAATGTCTTTGGTACGCAAGATGTCGATATGCTGAGAAATGTTAGACTGAGAAGAAACCACCTGCTTAACGATTTCCAATACCGGCATCTCCTCGTTTTTCAGTGCGCATAAAATTTTCAGGCGCAGTGGATGGGCCATGGCTTTTAGCGCTTTGGTGGCCTTTTCAATATCTTCTTCTTTTTCTAATAGAGTTACTTCTGTCATTGTGTCCTTCCCCTCTTCTCAACTTAAAGGAATCATTCTTAATTAAATTCTACCCAGCATGCCGTACACGCCATATCGTCTGGTTTTGATCATTACCATCTTTTGATAATAATTAATCATACTATCATTGTTTAGCACCACGTCAAAGATTTGCCAGCCGCGTTCGCTCTTGTGAAACAGCAGATCCAAGAAAATTGGGTATGGCGAATAACCATTCACTCTTAACTGTACTGCTACGGCACCGCCCATGATTGGTCGTGCTGAGATAAATTGAAAAGAGGTTGAATTGGCCTGACCCAGGCGCTGCAACAAAGTGGTGATAATGTTGTTTTTCAGCTTGTTGGTAAAAAACTTTACCTCTTCCTCACCCAATCGACCGCGGGTTACCAATAACACCTCTTTACCGATGTGCTCGAAGTCAAACATAGGCGAGACTTCAGTCTCTACCAAAAATTTAACCATTTTCGGTGAGTAAGTGCTGGCCGCAGTGAGTTGATTCAACTTAACAATGGCAGATTGAATAGCTTTAACAGGACCGTCATCTGCTTGTTGTGCTTCTTGTGCACCAACACTGATCGAAAACATCATCAGCAAAACGGCAAAAAATCTATTCATTCTTCTCATTGTTTTTCTCCTGTATGCAAAAATAAAACCAAGTAAAATCGGTCTAGATAGCACTGGTGTTTCACAGTATTATATTGAAACTTTTTATAAGTAAATAACTATATTATGACTTTCTTCAACTTTTTTAAGTACCCACTACTTTTGTCACTTTTCTTAGGGATTTTCGCACCAATTTCAAGTGT
>CAZMJI010000088.1:0-3087 GCA_964566765.1 uncultured Piscirickettsiaceae bacterium | reverse complement strand
ATAACAGAACCCGGCTTGTAGACCGACTTCACTTTTTTACCAAATTGCGATAGAATAGGCGCCATGAGGGAGAAAAAAGCCATGGTAATAGGGGTCATGTTAGCGCTAGCTTCAACAGGTGCGCTGGCTGCTAAAGAGATCTATTATCAAGATAAAAACATCACCATCTACACGGACAATACCGTGGTGCGTACAGGCGATGCCAAGCCAATGGTGTTTTCTGCGTCTAAAACTTGGGTAGAGGAAGATTTCTTTACGCAGCAGGCCAAATACTGCGAGTCGGATGGTAAATTGCCCAGCCTAAGCAAGTTGAAAAAACGCAGCTCTGCGAAAGTCAATTAGCCAATTCTGGCCAACACAGCGCGATCTTTGTCGTTGTAATCTTTAAATCGCCTAATCTCAACAAAGTCTTTTGTCAGTAATTGAACAATACGATCTTGTTGGTCAAAACCATGTTCTAGTAGTAGATAACCACCTGGGTTTAGGTGAACAGGCGCTTGGTCGACAATCTGCCTAATATCATCCAAACCATCGATACCTGAGGTGAGTGCTGAGATAGGCTCATGGGTTAGCTCAAGTAGGTGTGGATCGTTCTCTTCTACATAAGGTGGGTTAGAGACGATCAAATCAAAGCGCTGCTCGGCCACTGGTTCAAACCAACTGCCCTGTAAAAACTCAATGGAGCGCGTGGCATTTTGTTTGGCCACGGCTAGCGCGCCTGTAGAGATATCAACCGCACTGACTTGCCAGTCTGGCCTTTGGTCGGCTAGGGTGATGGCAATGGTGCCAGGGCCGGTGCCCAAATCTAGCATCTTGACTGCTTGCTGATCTGGAAATAAGTCTAGCGCTACTTCAATCAGCAGTTCGGTCTCAGGTCTGGGAATCAGCGTATCTGGCGTCACCTTGAATTCCAGGTGATAAAAGCCTTTTGTGCCTGATAGATAGGCGAACGGTACCCCTTGTTGACGCTGCTCGATTAATTGATTGAGTTGTGTGATTTGCGTCTCAGATAGGGCTTGGTCGCCATCAATCATCAACTGTGCACTGTTTTTATCCAGCGCCAACGACAAAAGCGGCGCAATGTCGATTACGCCGCTTTTTAAGTAGTCGTTAATGGTTTTCAAGACTTAGAGCTTAACCGTGGTTAGACCCAGTGATTGCCAGTTTTGCATACCGCCACGGAAGTACTTAATTTTGGCCGCTGGATAGCCATAGCTCAGTAGTGCTTTCACTGCTGCTGGCGTTTGACCACACCAGATACCATTGCAATACATCACCAAGGTTTTGGCGTAAGTAAAGTCAAAGGTGTCATCCACTTGCACGCCTAACTCATCTTCCATAATCGCCAAAGCTTTTTCTTTATTTTTAAAGCGGGTGTAAGGGATGCTAATTGCTGTTGGGATGGCGCCTGAGATACGTACCCAGTCTTTGGTGCGCGTATCGATAATCACCAGCGTGTCGTCACCGTCTGATTTTTGCTTGACGTAGTCGATCATGTCCAATTCACCAATGGTTTCCACCGCATGGGGGGCAAATGGATGCATTGGTTGGATTTTGCCGCGGGTGGTCTTTAGATAAAAATCAACCAACTCATTGTCGCGGTCTTGGATGCGCTCAAGTTTCACTGCTTCACCTTTGTGCACCACATCAATGCTCACCACACCGGGCGAGATAAAGACTTGTTTGGTTGCGGTTTCAGCATTTGCCACCCAGGCAAAGGCTGCTAAAAATAACACGCTCAGTGTTTTCATATCTCTCTCCTCATTTATTTAAGATTTTTTTAAATCGATTAGATTCTTTAGGGCAACGATCAGGCCCAGGCCAATAAACGCACCCGGTGGCAGGATGGCTAATAGTGTGCCTTGATAGTTATCGAATAATTGGATGCTTAGGCTCTCACCCAGTGAGCCCAGTAGTAGGGCGGATTGATCAAACAAGGTACCCGAGCCCACAACTTCACGCATGGCGCCTAAGGCAATGAGCACCAGGGAAAAACCAACACCCATCATCAAACCATCTAGCGCTGACTTTCCCCAAGTGTTTTTACTGGCAAAGGCTTCAGCGCGACCCAGAATCGCGCAGTTGGTCACAATCAAGGGCACAAAAATACCCAAAATTAAATACAGATCATAGAAGTATGACTGCATCAGCAACTCAACAATGGTTACAAACGAGGCAATCAAGAGTACAAAGATTGGAATGCGCACTTCGTTGGAGATCTGTTTGCGAAATAGCGAGATGGTGACATTAGAAGCCACCAACACAAAGGTGGTGGCAATGCCTAAGCCAATTGCGTTTACCACATTGTTGGTGACCGCCAGTAGCGGACATAGGCCCAGTAGCGCAACCAAGGCTTGGTTGTTATTCCAAAGACCGTTGCGGGCAATTTTTAGATACTCATCCATGGTACTCAATTATATCAAGTCCTAATGGATGAGTGATTTGGCTTTTAAGAAAATACCAGCTCGTTATTACCTGCATCGGCATGGATGGTTGCACCCGGCAAGAACTCACCTGCTAGAATCTTTTGTGACAAAGGATTCTCTAGCAGTTGCTGCACCGTACGCTTCAGTGGTCTGGCACCAAATACTGGGTCGTAGCCGCGATCAATAATCATCTCTATGGCTTTATCGCTGAGTTCTAGTTTGAGCTCAAGGTCAGCCATGCGCTTTTGCAGGATTTCAATCTGCAGCTTGGCAATACCCGCAATCTGTGCTTTCTCTAGATTGTTAAACACCACGATCTCATCGATACGATTGACAAACTCTGGACGGAAGTGCTCGCCGACAATCTTGGTCAGTTCGGCTTGCATATCCTGGCCTGGGTTTTCTTGGATCAGATGCGAACCTAGGTTAGAGGTCATCACAATCACCGTATTTTTAAAGTCTACTGTGCGACCCTGACCATCGGTTAGGCGACCATCATCCAATACTTGCAGCAGGATGTTAAATACATCCGGGTGTGCCTTCTCTACCTCATCCAATAGTACGATTGAATAAGGCTTGCGGCGTACCGCCTCAGTCAACACACCACCTTGCTCATAACCCACATAACCCGGAGGCGCACCAATCAGACGTGCCACTGAGT
>CAZMJI010000087.1:0-3165 GCA_964566765.1 uncultured Piscirickettsiaceae bacterium | reverse complement strand
GTAACAAACGGTTACAAAGTCACAACATAGCGTAACAAACCAGTCTTACCCCGCTCCTATAATGGACTTAGTTTTGTTATTTTGGAGTGGCTAATGGATAGCGCCAATCAACTCAGTCGAAAGACCATCAGCTTGCACTGGCTAATTGCCATTGTGATGATTGCCCTATTGGCAACCGGCACTTATATGGAAGCCAATCAGGTATTTGCCCTGTATGGTATCCACAAATCCATTGGTGTGATTATCTTTATCTTTGCACTTTATCGCATTGCTTGGCGCATTAAAAACGGCTGGTTAACGACTTTGGGTAGTCCGTCGGTACGCATGGCCAAACTGGCCAAGTTTGTGCATTACTTGTTGATTATTGGCACGGTGCTGATGCCAATCAGTGGTTTTGTGATGTCAGCTGCTGGTGGCTTCGGGGTCTCAGTATTTGGGCTTGAGCTGGTGGCAGCCAATCCAGACCCAGCCAATCCACGTGAGATGATCGCGCACAGTGAATCGCTCGCATTTGCCGGTCATGTAATGCATGGTCTGGGCGGCAAGATTTTAATCTTAGCAGTACTGCTGCATATTGCCGGTGCCTTTAAACACCACTTGGCGGACAAGGATGGCACGCTTAAGCGCATGCTAGGCCGCCAAGTTTAAGTAGGTTCGACTCTACTCTCCTTAAGTTACAGACACGCACATAGTAGAGTCAACGCCCCGGACGATAATTTCCTCTTTGGTTATTGTTCGGGGCTTTTTTATTGTTATGGTTTTTGCGATCAAACAGGTAGACTAACGCCCTATGGATTCTTTAACTCAATTTGCGCTGGGCGGCACCATTGCTGTTGCGGTTGCCAAACAACCCAGAGCCAAATATTTCTTGACTGGCGGTCTATTGGCCACCTTGCCCGATCTGGATATTTTGATCGATCATGACAGTGCGATTGAACGCATCACTGCGCACCGTAGTTTCTCGCATTCGTTATTGGTATTGCTAGCTGCTACACCTATATTGAGCTATTTTCTTAAGGGTTGGTTAAAAGAGGTTAGCTTTCAGCGTTTGATGATCCTAGTGGGTTTGGCGCTCACCACCCATGCGGTCTTAGATGCGCTTACCACCTATGGCACGCAATTGTTCTGGCCGCTGGTGTTTGCCGGATCCAGTGTTTCCATCGGTTCGATCTTTATTATTGATTTGTTCTATAGTATTTGGCTGCTGATTGCCGGCATCTTGATATTTTTCAAACGCATTAGTGTTAAGCGGCGTCTACAAATAACCCACTGGGCGTTGGGCATCAGTAGTGCTTATTTGCTTTTGGGCTTGGTGGCGCAGCAAGTATTACTGAACAAAGTTGAGGTGCAATATCCCGGCTATGAGGCCAAAGTGGTGAGCGCACCCTGGGCCATGCGCAACTGGCGCGTGATTCTGACAAAAGACAACGAGCATATCAGTGGTTGTGTGAATTTTGAACACGATGGTGTGCGTGAATTTTATCGAGGCCAGCTCAATCACCAGTTAATGGAATCTTCGGAGATTTCTCGCTATTCACACTTCAGCGGCAATTGGTATCGTCTGGGCCGAGAAGGCGACGACTTGGTCTTAAGTGATCTTAGAATGGGCTTCGGTGCTTGGTCGGCTTTCCGTTTCAAGGTGGGCGAATATCAGCAAAACCAATGGGTGCCAGTGGTATCACAAAGAATTCCCAGCAACCGACCGAGTTTTAGCGAGTTGCCACTTACTTGTTGGGATTAAAAGTTGATTAAAATCAACCTTTTACGTGGTTATTTAGATTCAAAGAATAAAATAAAATTATAAAATTCTAATTATCTGATTTTTTTTCTAGATAAAACAAAGACTTAAGCTCCACCTTGCTCGATTTGGCATTGTTAAGTATAATTATTTGATTTTTTGTATCTTTTAAGGAAATTTTAGTATGCCTTCACGTAGAGAATTAGCCAATGCGATCCGCGCATTGAGTATGGATGCAGTTCAAAAAGCAAACTCAGGTCACCCAGGTGCGCCAATGGGTATGGCAGACATTGCCGAGGTGCTTTGGAACGACCACATGAAATACAACCCAACCAGTGCCAAGTGGGCAGACCGCGATCGTTTCGTGTTGTCAAATGGCCATGGTTCAATGCTAATTTACTCGCTACTACACCTAACAGGCTTCGACCTAAGCATGGACGATATTAAGAGTTTCCGTCAGCTACATGCGAAGACTGCAGGTCACCCAGAATATGGTTATGCCGATGGTATTGAGACCACAACCGGTCCACTAGGCCAGGGTATTACTAACGCCGTTGGTATGGCCATTGCCGAGCGTACGCTAGGCGCACAGTTTAATAAAGACGGCCACGACATCGTTGACCACCGCACTTGGGTGTTCATGGGTGATGGTTGTTTGATGGAAGGTCTATCGCACGAAGCTTGCGCGATGGCTGGTACTTTGGGTCTTGGTAAGCTAACGGCTTTCTGGGATGACAACGACATTTCAATTGATGGTCACATTTCTGACTGGATGGAAAAAGACGTTGCAGGTCGTTTCGAGTCTTACGGCTGGCACGTGGTTCGTGATGTTGATGGTCACGATGCCGATGCGATTAATGCAGCGATCGAGGCAGCTAAGTCAGTGACTGACAAGCCAAGCCTAATTTGTACACGCACAACCATTGGTTTTGGTTCGCCAAACCTATGCGGTACGCACGACTGTCATGGCGCGCCATTGGGTGACGAAGAAATTGCAGCCACGCGTAAAGAGCTAGGCTGGGAATCTGCTCCGTTTGAGATTCCGGCAGACGTTTACGAAGGTTGGGACCACAAAGCACAAGGTGCGACCGATGAAGCAGCTTGGAATGATAAATTTGCAGCGTATGCGGCCGCTTATCCGGCGGAAGCAGCTGAATTTGAGCGTCGTATGGCTGGTGATCTGCCTGCCAACTTTGCAGCAGAAATGGATAAGTTCATTGCGCAGACGCAAGCAGAGATGCCAAACATTGCCTCACGTAAAGCCTCACAAAACGCGATTGAAGCCATTGGCCCACTACTACCAGAACTATTCGGTGGTTCAGCCGACCTAACCGGTTCAAACCTAACCAACTGGTCAGGCACGGTTAAAGTTAGCCCAAGCAATGCAAACGGTAACTACGTTTCATGGGGTGTGCGTGAATTCGGTA
>CAZMJI010000086.1:0-3250 GCA_964566765.1 uncultured Piscirickettsiaceae bacterium | reverse complement strand
GCCAAATCAGAGAGCATGCCTAGAGACTGCGAACCCTGACCTGGAAAAACAATGGCGTATTTCATAACTTTAATTGGTAATTAATTTGTCCTTATTTTAGACAATAAAAAAGCGCCCGTTGGGCGCTTTTTCTAAGTCTTGCTTAAGTAATTCTTAAGAAGCTTCAACTGAGACGTATTGACGGTTGAATTTACCTTTCTTAGCAAAAACCACCTTGCCGTCTGCTGTTGCAAATAGTGTGTCGTCCTTACCGCGACGTACGTTTGTACCGGCGTGGAACTTGGTACCTCTTTGACGAACTAGGATGTTGCCCGCTAGCACTACTTGACCACCGAAACGCTTAACGCCTAGACGTTTTGAGACCGAATCTCTACCGTTATTAGTACTACCGCCTGCTTTTTTGTGAGCCATATTTCTCTCCTACTTATGCTTTGATCTTACCGATTTGGATTTCGGTAAATAATTGACGATGACCTTGACGCTTCATTGAATGCTTACGACGACGGAACTTGATAATGTGCACTTTTTTGCCCTTACCTTGCGCCACAACTTTTGCCTCAACTGAAGCTTTGGCAACCAGTGGTGCGCCCACTTGAATGTTTTCACCATCAGAAACCATCAGCACCTCTTTAAAGGTAACTTTTTTGCCAATTTCAGTGTCTAATTTTTCTACTTTTAAGGTGTCGCCTTCCGCTACGCGGTACTGCTTGCCACCTGTTTTAATCACTGCGTACATAATAAAACTCAGAATGTGTGCGTATAAAAAGGGGCAATTATACCCAAAGCCAACGATAAGTGAAAGCAAGTTTTTAGTATAATTGTTATTTTTCTCATAACAAGGATTCACACCCATGATCATTCTAGAAACCAACCTAGGTAATATCTGTCTTAATGTCGACGAAGACAAAGCACCCATCACCGCTCAAAACTTTATTGATTACGTCAATGATGGCTTCTACGACGGCACCATCTTTCACCGTGTGATTAAGAACTTTATGATCCAAGGTGGCGGCTTTACTGAAGACATGATGCAAAAGCCAACCAAAGCTGAGATTGAAAACGAAGCCAATAATGGTCTAAAGAATGTGAAGTATTCGATTGCCATGGCGCGCACCATGGCACCACACTCAGCCAGTTCGCAATTTTTCATCAACACCGCTGACAATGCTTTCCTAGACTACCCAGGTCAAGATGGCTGGGGTTATTGTGTGTTTGGTGAAGTGATTGACGGCCAAGACGTGGTGGATCGCATTGGTGTGGTGGCTACCGGCAATCGCGCAGGTCACGCTGATGTACCAACAGAAGGCGTAATCATTAGCAAAGCTTACATTCAGTAATTCATGTCAAAAGCGCTGATCATAGCCGACCTCCACCTCACTGCGATTGAGGCGGATAAAACCCAGCTATTTACGCGCTTTTGCCAAGACGTTGCCAGCGAGTATGATCAGCTGTTTATCTTAGGCGATCTGTTTAATACTTGGCTGGGTGACGACCTCTCTACCGGCAGTTATCAAGTCGTTATTCAGGCACTTAAACAGCTCTCTCAAAGTACTCAGATCTTGGTGATGCATGGCAATCGAGATTTTCTAATGGGCGCAGAGTTTGCAGCAAACAGTGGTGCCAAACTAATCGAAGGGCCTTTTCTACTAGAGACTGATGCTCAGGACTATGTCCTGACCCATGGTGATGAGCTGTGCACCGATGATACTGACTATCAGCAACTCAAAGCCGTGTTGCAACATCCGATCACCAAGGCCATCTTTGTGCGTCTGCCAAAGCGATTACGCCTTAAACTCAGTGGTCAATTGCGCAAGAAAAGTGTGGCAGCACAACAATACAAATCGCGTGAGATTATGGATGTGAATGCCGAGGCGGTTGATACCCTAATGCAGAAATATCCTGGTGCGCATCTGATTCATGGTCACACACACCGACAAGGTGCACATACCGGCGAGCATTACAATCGCTATGTGCTGGGAGACTGGGGTGTAAAGCTAGGCAATGCCATTACCCTAGATGACGGTGGCCAACTAAGCTGGCTTGAAATCCACTAGACGCTCTACCAAATTTACCTTCGCCACCTTCAGCGCAATGCGCTGATCTAACTCAGGCGCAGACTTAAACTTCAGCTGGGTGATCATGCCCAACTCAGGAATCATCAGCAGTGCTTTATTTTGCTGCGTATCTACCACCACACCTTCGCCCTGCCAGCCTTGGTGCTGCATTAAGTACAAACACTTGTAATGGTCATTGCTCGAGCGAATGGTTTTACCAATGGCAGGCTGCATGGCATTATTAATACCAATCAACTCTTTAATACGCGCCTCAGGCAGTGTTGCTTGACCCGATAAATATAGATTTAATTGCTGATGCGCCAATAGATCCAAATAACGTCTAAGCGGCGAAGTAATGCGCAAATAACCCATCAGTCCCAGGCCATAATGTAGCAGCGGCTTGGTGGAGATGGCTGAGCGCTTAAAGCATTTGGTGGCGCCAAACGACTCAGACAAACTCAGTTGATTTTGACGTGCCAATAGCTCTGGGGTGAACTCCCCTTCATCTTGAATGGCGTACGGCATGGCGATCTCATGTGCTTGCGCAAACTGTCCAGCCGCGCGCCCTGCCATAATCATCAGTTCGGCCACCAAGTCTCGACTTGGGGTGTTGTCTTGCGGGCCAATCTCCACTTTGTCATCAACAAGACGCACATTCACATTCGGCAGATCTAACGAGATGGCGCCTTGTGCCTGACGATACGCTTGGTGCTGTTGCACATAATCATGTAATTGAGACAGATCGTCATGAGAGACCATGATCTTATCAGCCTGTTGATAGGTCATGCGCTCCACGCAAATATTAGAATGGCAAATCTCAATCTCATGCATCTCGCCTTGCACTAATTTAAAACCAATGGAAAGCGCGCCAGAAGTCTTATCCATACCCAGGGCACACTGCTGGGTTACGGCCAATGGCAACATATGCAGGATTTGATCCGGCAGATACAAATTTGATAAGCGCTCTTTGGCGTATTCATCTAGCTCGGCGTCTGGTGCCACTACCGTGGAGACATCGGCCACATGCACCCACAGGCGATCGCCATCAATACTCACCGCATCATCGGCATCGTTCGAACCCTCATTGTCAATGGCATAGCAACGCAGATGGGTTAAATCCACACGCTCAATGGCGGGCGCCTCTACCGGCAAGTCTTCATCCAGCGATAAGTCAAAACGGGCGGGATATGGATTGT
>CAZMJI010000085.1:0-3295 GCA_964566765.1 uncultured Piscirickettsiaceae bacterium | reverse complement strand
TCTACCGGCAAGTCTTCATCCAGCGATAAGTCAAAACGGGCGGGATATGGATTGTAGGTATTGGTCCAATAGTCCAGCTTTAGGAGAAATTGATGCGCGACCTCTGGGCTTTGTTCCAATTTTAATAAGGCCAACAATTTGGCGTGCTTGGATTGGTTCTGCGCCACCTTTTCCACTTCTTGTAGATAAGGCGCATCTTCCTCTGTGTAGCGCTGGTTTTGGACATTGACTAAACAATTCTCAAGGCGCTGCGCCTCCAAGGCTTCTGCGTCACGCTTGGCCTGAATGCTGTCTACCTGTGTTTGCGGACGCACAAAAGCCCTGTCCTTTTGCCAATAAAAATACAAGCCATCTTCAATCAGCGCACAAGTACACCAAGCACTTTGCGCGGTGTAGTCATCAAATAACCACTCACTCAGCTCTTGCAGCGTGAGTAATTCTTCTTGGAATTCGGCTAAAACTGAAAAATCTGCCTCAGGACAGCTGTCGTTAACTGGGCTAAATTCGGGATGCAAGAAGCGGAAATCTTTCTCGCGCACCTTGCGTGTTGAGCCGTCGGCAAATTCAAGATCGAATTTGTGCGTGGTTTGCGCAACAATACGGGCAGGTTTGCCCTTGTAGGCAACCAGTGAATTAACCAACGGTGTTGTAAGTAGGTTTAGTCTAGTGTGTCAGCGTAAGTATCCGCATCCATCAGACCGTCAAGATCATCCGCCTTGAACGTCACCAACCAGCCATCGTCATAACAGCTTGAGTTCACCAACTCTGGCTCATCTTCCAAGGCTTCGTTGACCGCAACCACTTCTAGATCAGCTGGTGCGTACACGCCACTGGCGGCTTTTACTGATTCAACCACGCAGAATTCATCTTCTTTTGACGCTTCATCACCCTCACCTGGCAACTCGATAAAGACCATATCGCCTAGCTGTGATTGGGCGTGATCGGTGACACCCATGGTGTACGTGCCATCGCCATTGTCTAGAATCCACTCGTGGGTTTCTGTGTATTGTCTGTCGTCTCTAACCTCGCTCATGTCGATTTCTCCTAATGTGTTTGTTGATTATGTTATCGTTCTAAACCAAAACTTTACCGTTGCGAACAAACGGTGGTTTGACTATTTTAGCTGAAACCAGCTTGTTTCTCATTTCAATCTCGCAAACGCCGACCGTACCCATCGGTACACTGGCCAGGGCGATGGCTTTACCCATGGTAGGCGAGAAGGTGCCTGAGGTGACTTCGCCCTCGCCCAAGCTGCTTACCACTTTTTGATGGTTGCGAATCACGCCTTTGCCATCGAGCACTAAGCCAACCACGGTTTTCTTCACGCCTTCATCACGCAAAGCCTCTAGCGCTGCACGACCGATAAACTGGCGCGCCTCATTGCTTAAGTCCACAGTCCAGGTCAGTGCTGCTTCCAGTGGTGAGGTGTCCTCATCCATCTCCGAACCGTATAGACTCATACCGGCTTCTAAACGTAGCGTGTCTCTAGCGCCCAAACCGCAGGGTCTAACGCCTGCTTCTAATAGCATCTTCCAAGTAAATTCAGCCGAAGCAGCTGGAATCATAATTTCAAAGCCGTCTTCACCGGTATAACCGGTTCTGGCCACAAATAAACTGCCAACCGCGGCGGCATTAAATGGCTTTAATTCGCCACAAATCTCTTCTACCCCTGGAATAGCCTCATAAGTCTTGGCTCTGGCATTCGGGCCTTGCACCGCAATCATCGCCAAATCCATCTTCGGCTCAACGCTGACCTCAAACTCACTGGCCTGCTCGTTGATCCAAGCCAAGTCTTTTTCTGCAGTTGCAGCGTTAATTACCATACGATAATAGGTCGCATCTAGGTGGTAGACAATCAGGTCATCAATCACCCCGCCGCGCTCATTGAGCATACAGCTGTATAGTGCTTTGCCGCTGTCTTTTAGCTTATCAACATCGTTGGCAATCAATATCTGTAAGAAGGCTTTGGCATCCGCACCTTTAAAATCCACCACGCGCATGTGCGAGACATCAAACATGCCGGCGTCTTCACGTACCACGTGATGCTCTTCAATTTGTGAGCCGTAATTCAGCGGCATCTCCCAGCCACCAAAATCAACCATCTTACCGCCTGCGTCTATGTGCGCTTGATACAAAGGTGTTTGCTTCATGATTTTTCCTTAATATATTTCGATACCCAAACTACAGTCACCACAATCAAGGCAAAGGTCAAACCCAGAGTGCCAAACAATTTAAAGTTCACCCATGAGGCCTCTGCTTGCTGGGCCGCTAGGCACAAATCTTGGCCATTGACCAAGTTGCACTGCAGTTCTGTGAGCTCTATTTTAGGATCAATCGACACTTGTGAGAAAAATAAATCCCGCGTGCTGAGTGCAAGATTCACATAGTGGGCATTCACAATGGCAATGCCAACAAAACCCAAGCCCCAAAGCCAGGTGAGTTTTTGCCAAACCAATGCCGGCAGCTCTAACTCCTTGCCCAGCATGCGCTCAAGCAGAGTTTTTTTACCCAGCCAAAGGCTGGCAATCAGCGCCAAAGCAAACACCACATACAACACGCTCACCTTCCACATAATAAAGGCCGGGTCGTTAATAGCAATGGTCACCCCGCCAAACACCACCAACAAACCAAAGGTAATCAGATGGGCTTTTTCAAACTTACCGGTTTGGTAGCGGGTAATACCCATTTGCAAGGCGGTGGCCACAATCATGGCGTAAATCGCCATATGCAGTCCATAGGTTTTATAGACGATAAAAAATAGCGCAATGGGGAAGAAATCAATTAGAAATTTCATAGACAATCCTTGGAGCAATACACCTTGTTGTTGTGAATAATTGCTTCATTTTCAGGCACATGCGTCTGACAACGACTGCAGGCCAACATCTTATGCTTTGAAGCCTCGCCTGAGAGGCTCGAGGCCGGACGTCTTAGTTTTTTAAAGACCACAAAACCTAGCCAAATCAATAGGGCTAAGATGAGTAATTTAACAATTCCCATAATCTAATCTGCTCAGGCAAAAATCTAGATTTTACCTACGCTTATGGGTATAATTTGGCGTTTTTAAAGCGTGTCTCATTCACCGTTTTTTCTTTTGCCCGGGTGGTGAAATTGGTAGACACACAGGACTTAAAATCCTGCGGGAGTTAAATCCCGTGCCGGTTCGATCCCGGCCCCGGGCACCATCTTACCAATTACACTTTTTGCTTGCTTAGGCTTAGCTAAAGCTGCTAAATAATATTGTGTCTAACCAACATCGGTCTAAAGATGGTTAGCGTCACCACGATAAACACAATAC
>CAZMJI010000084.1:0-3426 GCA_964566765.1 uncultured Piscirickettsiaceae bacterium | reverse complement strand
TTGCTAATGGTGTCGCCAGACTTGATCACAAATCGGTGCTCGGTCTCAGCCAGTGCAGGGCTAAGCCACAAAGACAGCAATAATACGACAATTTTAAGCATACTGCTGCAGCGCTTTAGATGCCGCCTCTCTGGAGCGCTTGTCGTTATCCACAATGGCTTCTAGGCTAGACGGGTCTGAGTTCTCAACCTGATTGAGCGTGTCCTCCACCACCTTGGCAATATCCAAAAAGCCAATCGTATGGTTTAAAAATGCCTCAACCGCGACTTCGTTGGCAGCGTTCAGTGTGCCCATGGCGCTGCCACCTTGCTTGAGTGCTGCAAAGGCCAGACCCAAACAAGCAAATTTTTGCAAATCCGGCGCGTAGAATTCCAGCGGCGAGCTGCTGGCCAAATCCAGGGCGCCGACGCCCGAGTTGATGCGCTGGGGATAGGACAAGGCGTAAGCAATGGCGGTGCGCATATCCGGCTTGCCCAGTTGCGACAAAGTAGAGCCATCTTGATAATACACCGAAGAATGCACAATCGATTGCGGATGCACCACCACGTCAATTTGATCGGGTGTTAGGTTAAATAAATAATGCGCTTCGATGACCTCTAGGCCCTTGTTCATCATGGTGGCCGAGTCGACCGAGATTTTGCGACCCATTGACCAATTGGGGTGGGCACAGGCCTGATCAGGGGTAATCTGGCTGAGTTGTTCCAGCGGTGTGTGTAAAAACGGTCCGCCACTGGCGGTTAGTTGTACTTTGTCTAAACCTGCGGCGCCTGATTGTAGGCATTGGAACACCGCACTGTGTTCAGAATCAACCGGGATTAGCTCAGCACCTGAGTCAGCCACCGTTTGCATAAACAGATCACCGGCCAATACCAGTGATTCCTTGTTGGCCAGCATAATACGTTTGCCAGCGCGAGCTGCCGCTAAGGCGGAGGCCATGCCAGCACTGCCGACAATTGCCGCCATCACATAGTCAACGCGCTCATCAGTGGCCACTTGCTCCAGTGCTTGCGCACCATGAAGTACTTGGGTGCGGGTATCCAGTGCTTGAGCCAGCGCCTTGGCCGCATCCGGGTCGGTCATCACCGCAAACTCCGGCTGGTATTTTTGGCACAGGCCGAGCATATCCTGCCAATTGGTGTTGGCACTTAAGGCAAACACACGAAATGTATCTGGATGCTGGTCAATGACTGATAAGGTGCTTTGACCAATCGAGCCAGTAGCGCCTAATAGCGTGATCTGTTTCATAGCAAGCTAAGTCCAATCACGAAAAACGGCGCCGCTGCGGTGAGTGAGTCGATGCGATCAAGAATACCGCCATGGCCAGGCAGCAGGTTGGAGCTGTCTTTGATGTTAGACACGCGTTTGAACAGGCTTTCGAACAAATCACCTAATACCGAGACAGCGACCACCACGATGCCAAGTAGTAGATGCGCAGCATACTCATCCGTTGGGATTTGTTGATAGATCAAGAAGCCGATGGTGACCACCAGGCCACCAGCCATGCCGCCAAATACGCCCTCGATGGACTTGCCTGGACTGACCTGTGGTGCCAGTTTGCGCTTACCCCAGGTTTTGCCGACAAAATAAGCGCCCGAGTCTGCCCCCCAAATCATCAGTATTAACCACAAGAAATAAGCACCATCATAATCTTGGTGTAGGTGCAGCAGTGCCAAGAACATCGGCACCAGCAATAGGGGCGCACTAATTAGGCGTACGGCCAAGGGCCAGTACCAAAGTTTTGTGTGCCGAGGATAGCTGATCACCCAATACAGATTAAGCAGCCACCACAGCACGCTGATTTGTAGTACCAGGCTCAAATGAGGTTGTGCCACCAGGGTACAGGTGGTTACCAAACCCAATAGCAGCACTTTGTGCAGATAGACCTTAAAGCCTGCCAGATCGGTGAATTCCCAAGCTGCTAGCAGTACCAACACCAATAATAGGTATTGGAATTGCTCAGTTTGCAGACCAAGTACCGCCCAGATAAATAAGGGCGCCAGCACCAAGGCGGTTAATAATCTGGGCATTAGCATGTTGCCTCCTTGTCGCGCGCACCAAAGCGTCGGTCACGCTGGGTAAATGTCTCAATGGCCTGTATCAGGTCGGCCTCAGTAAAATCTGGCCAAAGCTTATCGGTGAAATAAAACTCACTATAAGCACAGTCCCATAATAAAAAATTGCTGAGTCGTTGTTCACCACTGGTACGAATCATCAAGTCAAGCGCAGGCTCATTGGCCAGACTCATCTGTTGCCCCAGCGTTTGTTCGTTAATGTCGTCAACGCTCAATTGGCCCGATTGTACCGAACTCGCCAGCTGTTTGGCGGCTTGTGTCATGTCCCAACGACCGCCATAATTGGCCGCAATAATCAGTCTAAGACCCCTATTATGGGCCAGCATGGCTTGCGCCTCTGCGGCTTTTTCTTGGACTTCGTGAGGAAAGATCGACAAATCGCCAATGATCTTTAACGAGACATTGTATTTATTCAGTTTGCCGACCTCTTGCTTAAGCACGGTCAAAAACAATTTAAACAACAGGCTCACTTCTTCATCAGAGCGGTTTTTGTTTTCGCTACTAAAGGCAAATAGCGTTAATGCCTCAACCCCCAACTTGCCAGCACTTTTAACAATCTCACGCACAGCCTGCACGCCCTTTTGGTGTCCAGCAATGCGCGGCAGGCCACGTTTTTTGGCCCAGCGCCCGTTGCCGTCCATGATAATCGCAATGTGTTTTGGCTTATCCATAAGGCTACAGATTATACCCACGGCAACCCATTGGATCGAATTAGAGTAAAATTGCACGCCATGAGTTTAGCAAAACGAATCATTCCTTGTTTAGATGTGCGCGATGGCCGTGTGGTCAAGGGCGTGCAGTTTGTCGACATTAAAGATGCTGGCGACCCGGTGGAAGTGGCCAAGCGTTATGATGAACAAGGCGCTGACGAGATCACCTTTCTAGATATTACTGCTTCGCACGAAGGGCGTGATACCACGGTGCACATGGTAGAACAAATTGCCGAACAGGTGTTTATTCCGCTCACTGTTGGTGGCGGCATTCGCAGAGCTGAAGATGTGCGCGCCATGCTCAATGCTGGTGCAGATAAAGTTGCGGTTAATTCGGCGGCGATCTTTAATCCAACGCTGATTAACGAACTCAGTGAAAAGTTTGGTTCGCAATGTATTGTCATCGCCATTGATGCCAAACAAGTCTCAAGCAACCCACCAAAATGGGAGATCTTTACCCATGGTGGACGCAAGCCAACCGGCATCGACGCGGTTGAGTGGGCGGTGAAGATGACCGAAGGCGACTGCGGTGCTGGCGAGGTACTACTGACCTCGATGGATTGTGATGGGGTGAAAACCGGTTTTGACTTGGCGCTGACCAAAGCGGTGAGTGACGCGGTTGATGTGCCAGTGATCGCCTCAGG
>CAZMJI010000083.1:0-3588 GCA_964566765.1 uncultured Piscirickettsiaceae bacterium | reverse complement strand
AATTTAGAGAAGTCCACAAAAGCCTTTAGTTTAAGCAAAGCGCCTTCTAAATCTCGTACGTTCGAGGTAATATGTCCAGCAATATATAGTGCAATATCTTCAGACAGCGCCAAATTAATCTTTGCGCTTTGCGCTTTTTTCAACAAAATGGCGGCACGCATTTCCAGTTCAGGCGGGGTTAGGTGTAGGTTTAATCCCTGAGCAAAGCGAGTCTTAAGGCGCTCTTCCAAAGCTTTGATGTTTTTTGGTGGTTGATCACAAGTAAAGATGATTTGTTTCTTACTGCTAAACAAGAAATTAAAAATGTGGAAAAACTCTTCTTGTGATTTTTCCTTGCCAGCAATCAGGTGAATGTCATCCACCAGTAGTAGATCGGCAGATTGATAAAAAGCTTTAATCTCTTCAATGGTGTTGTGTCTTAGACTGGAGGTGATGTTTCGAACAAAATCCATTAAAGGCAGGTAAATCACCTTAAGGTTTGGATCTTTTTCAAGCGCCAAGTGTCCAGCAGCTTGCATTAAGTGGGTTTTTCCTAAGCCAGAGCCGCCATAAATAATAAACGGGTTGAAAATAGAGGCGCGCACATCTTCGGCAATTTGCTGTGTTGCGCCATAAGCCATTTGGTTGGCATTGCCCAGTACCAGGTTGTCAAACGTATAGTCTTCAAACAACTGTGTGGTATGGCACTTATTGCCGGTTTGGGTCTCAGCACCCGCAACACCGATAAATACCTCAAGCCCTTTATTGTGCTGATTAATGGCCGCCTTGATTTGATCTTTAAGATGTTTGGTAACGTAGTCTTGTGTTTGCTTGTTGGGCGCTAAAATACTGAGGGTTTTTCCGTCCTCGACAGCCTTTAGAGGTTGAATCCAAACGCTAAACTCACCCAGAGGCACAACCTCTTTAAGCGTGGTTAAACATTGGGCCCAAGTCTGCGACATACAAAATAAGCAATCAAAATTCGTTAATGATATACTAAAGCATTATATTAATAAATGTTTTCAAGGATGAAGGGACTGGAAAAATATTTCGAAAAGGTGCTTTGGGGTTCTCGTAATATCGTATTGGTAGCCGTTGTTTCTTCATTGTTGCTGTCACTACTATTGTTTGTGGTTACTGCCGCCGATGTGGCTGTGTTGTTGTCACATGCTGGCGACTACTTGGCTGCCAGTGGTGAGGCGCGAAAATTGCTTAAGATTGAGATGGTGGCCCACACGGTTGGATCGATCGATGGCTTTTTATTGGCCACCATTTTGTTGATTTTCTCACTGGGTTTGTATGAGTTGTTTATTAGCGATATTGACGAGGCCAAAGTGTCGGGTCAGTCATCTAAGTTGTTGGTGATTAACTCCCTGGATGATCTTAAGTCAAAACTGGCCAATGTGATCCTGATGATCTTGGTGGTCACTTTCTTCGAAGTGTCGCTGGCCATGTCGTTTACCGGGGCGCTGGATTTGGTGTATTTTGCGCTGGGCATTCTATTGGTTTCTTTGGCGCTGTATTTCGGTTCTAAATCTAAAAAGCATTAAGCTTCCATCGTTGATTTTTACCGACAATTAGCGTAACATTGCCACATATTTTTATTTAGGGACGAGTTGAGTTATGCGTCAAACAATTGTTGCAGGTAATTGGAAAATGAACGCTTCTAAGGAAGCGGTTAACACATTGGTAACAGGCATTTTGTCGGGAATGGCCGATGTTAATGCAAAGGTTATTGTTTGCAGCCCATTCCCATACCTGTCACAAGTTGAGGCTCTGGCTGCGCGTTCAACTCTAAATACCGGCGCACAAAACCTAAACATTCACCCATCAGGCGCCCATACTGGTGAGGTGAGTGCTGACATGATTAAAGACTTTGGCGTTGAGTATGTTATTGTTGGTCACTCAGAGCGTAGAAGCCTATATGGTGAATCAGACCAAGATGTGGCCAACAAGGTTAAAGTTGCCATCGATAACGACCTAACCCCACTATTTTGTATTGGCGAACTGCTAGAGGAGAGAGAGTCCGGCCAAACAGAGACAGTAGTGGCACGTCAAATTCAGGCGGTGGTTGACCTATGCGGTATCGAAGCTTTTAGAAAAATCATTGTGGCTTATGAGCCGGTTTGGGCGATTGGTACAGGCGTAACCGCAACACCAGAGCAGGCGCAAGAAACTCATGCCTTTATTCGTTCTATGTTGGCCAAGTTTGATCAGAGCATTGCCCAATCAACACCAATCCTATATGGTGGCAGCATGAACCCGGCAAATGCTAAGGACTTGATTGCTTGCGAGGATATTGACGGTGGCTTGATTGGTGGCGCCTCACTAAAAGCCGAAGATTTTCTACAAATTTGTCAAGCAGCAGGATAAGCCAAGATGTCATTCCAGATCATATTAATCATTCATGTTTTATTGGCGCTAGGACTGATTGCGCTGATTTTAATGCAACATGGTAAGGGTGCTGACGCAGGTGCGGCATTCGGCTCGGGTTCAGCGGGTTCGGTGTTCGGCGCTCGTGGTGCCAATTCGTTTTTATACAAACTAACCTTTGCTTTGGCGGTGGGTTTTTTCATTACCAGTCTATCGCTGGCCTACTTGGCAATCAACGATCGCACCGGTGATGCGCAAAACCAAAGCAGTGTGGTTGAACAAACCTTGGGTCAGGACTCAGACGTGCCAAATGCTGGCGATACAGCAACTGGCCACAAAGCGAGCGACGTCCCTAATCAATAATCATTTTGTCGGAGTGGTGGAATTGGTAGACACGCAGCCTTGAGGGGGCTGTGGCTTCGGCCGTGTCGGTTCGACTCCGACCTTCGACACCAAATTGTGACTTGTATTTTTCGCTGGCGTCACTATATATTAATAGAGTGATATAATAATATCGTTAATTAATAGACAGCAGATTAAACCAAAATGAGAAGAATGAAACTGGGGGTTATCTTAGCGCTGAGCATTAGTACTACAGCGGGTGCTTTTTTTAATGGTAATAATTGGGGCTCTCCATTTGGTTCGGGTACCGGCGCCTATAACAACAACCCTTGGGGTAACAATTCAGCCTGGAACCCATTTGCCGGTGGCCAGTTTTCACCAGCCAATGATGCACGCAATCTGTCGCGTTATGGTGCCAACCCAGAATCACTAAAACGTTATCAACAAAACTCGGCTTACGTGCCGAGTATGCCAACTCAGGTGTTTGAAACCGCCAAGCCTAGCAATTGGCTGCAAGAGACGGACTTTTCTTCAACCTTGGAGCAGATTGAGAACACGGGCAACAAAATGTTTTATGTGAATCAGCCTAGTTTTGCCTCGCAGTTCCAAAAGATCCAGCAAGAGTCGCAAGAGATTGATCAGGCGGTTCGTGATTATATGCAGCGCTATGACAACAGTCGTGCAGGCGCCCCTTCTAGTGAAGGCATTTATGGTAAGCAGGGTTATGCCTTGTCACCAGCCGCCATGTCCACCTCTAAGGTAGAGCAGCCCAAGCCTTAAACCACTCAGCCAGTAGTCTTTATTGGTGTTTTTAGGCGTTTTTCGGTTAATTTTCAAAAAAATATAAGAATATTATTGACTTCTAATATAGAAGGGTGTATAATGCCCACCATC
>CAZMJI010000082.1:0-3759 GCA_964566765.1 uncultured Piscirickettsiaceae bacterium | reverse complement strand
GACTGCGCTACACTCCGAAAAACGACATATTATACGTTGATAAATGACCTAGTCAATGCCTAATTCACTCCAAATCGTATCAATTTTCTCAATCACCGCCGGATCCATCACAATTGGGTCGCCCCATTCGCGATCGGTCTCACCTGGGAGTTTGTTGGTGGCGTCAATCCCCATCTTTGAGCCTAGGCCTGAGATCGGTGAAGCAAAGTCTAAATAGTCGATCGGTGTGTGGTCAATTAGGGTGGTGTCACGTGTTGGATCAACCCGGGTGGTCATGGCCCAAATCACCTCTTTCCAATCTTTGACATCAATGTCATCATCCACCACAATCACAAACTTGGTGTACATAAACTGACGTAAGAACGACCAGACCCCCATCATCACCCGTTTGGCATGACCTGGGTATTGTTTTTTAATGCTGACCACCGCCATGCGATAGGAGCAAGCCTCTGGCGGCAGATAAAAATCCACAATCTCTGGAAATTGCTGTTGCAGTAGCGGTACAAATACTTCATTAAGTGCCACGCCAAGTACGGCTGGCTCGTCAATCGGCTTGCCGGTATAAGTCGAGTGATAGATTGGATTGGTGCGGTGAGTAATGCGCTCAACGGTAAACACCGGAAAGCGTTCAATCTCGTTATAGTAGCCAGTGTGGTCGCCAAACGGTCCTTCGTCAGCCATCTCGCCCGGTTTAATCACACCTTCTAGAATAATCTCGGTATTCTCTGGCACCTGCAGATCATTGCCCAGACACTGACAAACCTTGGTCTTCTTGCCGCGTAATAGGCCGGCAAAAGCGTATTCGCTTAAGGTATCCGGAATTGGGGTGACTGCAGCCAGGGTGGTGGCTGGATCGGCGCCGATGGCCACAGCAATGGGAAAGTCTTCGCCTGGATGCTGTTCACACCATTCTTTAAAATCTAGCGCACCACCACGATGCGAGAGCCAGCGCATGATTAATTTGTTTTTACCAATTACTTGCTGACGATAGATGCCTAAGTTTTGTCGCTCCTTATTAGGGCCTTTGGTAATCACCAAGCCCCAAGTCAGTAGTGGCGCAGCATCTTTGGGCCAGCATTTTTGGATAGGCAACTTAGACAAGTCAACCTCATCACCCTCAATCACCACTTCCTGGCATTGGCCTTTTTTCACACTCTTTACTGGCATATTCAGCACTTGTTTAAGCACTGGCAATTTGTCGATCGCATCTTTAACCCCTTTAGGTGGCTCAGGTTGTTTAAGCTCAGCCAGTAGTTTGCCTAGCTCTCGAAGTGCAACCAAATCCTCTTGACCCATGGCGCTAGCGACGCGATCGGTGGTGCCAAACAAATTGGCTAAGACCGGCATCTCACTGTCTTTGACATTTTCAAACAGCAGAGCAGGGCCATCTTGATCCAGCACGCGACGACAAATCTCAGTCATTTCTAGGTCACTACTGACCTCGGTTGAGATGCGCTTAAGCTTGCCTTGGGCTTCTAGGGTGTTGATAAATTCACGTAGATCTTGATATTGCATGGGTTAAACCTGGTCAAAATAGCTGTTGTGTGCTTGCAGTTCACTCTCACTGGCACGCACAATGTTAATTCGCCCTCGGTCTTCACTGACCTGAGTAATGCTGACCTCACTACCTTGTGTTTGCACCACGGCTGCATTGTCACTAAATAGAGTCGACTGACCGCCAGTCATGGCCAGATAAACCTGGGCTAAGATTTGCGCGTCCAGCAGGGCGCCGTGCACGGTTCTGGCGCTGGCGTCAATTTCAAAGCGTCTGCATAAGGCGTCGAGGTTATGCATGGTGCCTGGACGCTGCTCTTTGGACAGTTCTAAGGAGTCAATAATTTGACAGCGATCTTCAATGGTCTCCTCCAGACCCATTAGCTTTAACTCATGGTTTAAGAAACCCAAGTCGAATGGTGCGTTGTGGATTACCAGGGTAGCGCCATCGATGTATTCTAAAAACTCCTCAACCACCTCTTCAAATCGAGGCTTGTCGGTTAGAAACTTATCGGTAATGCCGTGTACTCGGACCGAGTCACCGACAGCACGATCGGGCTGTACATATTCATGAAATTCTGATTCCGTGATTTCCCGATCCAGCACTTCGCAGCAACCGATTTCGATGATGCGATGACCTTCTGACGGTTCAATACCTGTGGTTTCCGTATCCAGAACAATTAGTCTTTCCATGAACTTGTAGTTTCAGGTAAAATTAGTCGATTTTATCATATTGATAACGCGAAATAAGATGGCAAGAGTAACAGTTGAAGAGTGTTTAGAATTTGTACCCAATCGTTTTGAGTTGGTTTTAGTGGCCGCTAAGCGTGCGCACCAGTTAAGCTCAGGTGGTTATAGATCAAACCTAGATGATGGCAAAGACAAGCCAACCGTATTGGCGCTAAGAGAGATCGAAGCTGGCATTATTGACAGCTCTATTCTGAATGAAGAATATGCCATGGAAGAAGAACTGAGTGCACAAGCGCAAGCGCAAGACAAAGCCAGAATGGATGAGGTTGAAGCAGAACTCTCAGATGTGACTTATGAAGAGGCTTCTGAAGCGCTTTCTGAGGTTGAGGAAGAATAGCTTTCTTGGTCTTATTCCTGATTAAAACAAAGTGACGCTTCGGCGTCACTTTTGCTATGTGCGTTTATCAAATACTTTATTATTGGCCAAAAATCAGTAAGATAGTGACCCATGGAAGAGTTGATTAAAATTGAAAACGCCGAGATTCGCTTCCACGAAAACTGGCCCAATATCGATGTTAACCTGGCAATGCTGGTGCTTAACCTGGGTCGTTTGTCGTCTAAGTTTAATCTCCAGGTGGAATCGATTTGTCAGCATTTTGCCATCTCAGTGTTTGAGTTGGAGGTATTGGTACTGCTGCGCTCATTTCCGTATCCACATCGTCTAACCCCATCTTTATTGTCCAATTCTTTGATGGTGTCTTCGGGCGGCTTAACCAAAGTTTTGATTAAGTTAGAGGCCAGAAATTACATTACTCGAGACCAAAATCCGATGGATAAGCGTAGCCGTATTGTTCGATTAACTGACAGCGGCATTAAATTTATTGAAAAAGCCTATCCAGATGTACAAGTTGTGGCCAAAGCTTTCTTTGAATCAAAGCTCTCAAACGCCGAGCTGATGCAGTTAAGCGCGCTTTTAATAAAACTTTTAAAAAGTTAACCCCAAAGGTAGGTTTTCTCTATAATACAGTTCGTAGAAAGCTTTCTAGAAAACTATATTAGCGAAATCTGATGAGTTTTTTATAAAGGTATTTCTAAAAAGAGAAAAATTTTTTTAATCTTAAAAGGGGGAAGTATGTCTGGGAACAATGCTTACTGGAAAGCTAATATCGCCTTGATCACGAAGTGCCTAATCGTATGGTTTGTCGTTTCGTATCTATTCGGTATTGTGCTTGTTGATGCCTTGAACACGATTAATCTTGGTGGTTATAAACTGGGATTTTGGTTTGCTCAACAGGGCTCTATTTATACCTTTGTCGTTTTGATCTTCTACTATGCGAAGAAGATGGGTCAAATTGATAAAGAGTTTAACGTTCACGAATAATTAAAGGGGAGTATTCATGGATTTACAAACGTTAACATTTATGGTTGTAGGTGCTACCTTTGCACTCTACATTGGTATTGCGATTTGGGCGAGAGCCGGAAGTACGCATGAATTTTATGTAGCGGGTGGTGGCGTTCACCCAGTTGCCAATGGTATGGCAACGGCTGCTGACTGGATGAGTGCGGCGTCATTCA
>CAZMJI010000081.1:0-3873 GCA_964566765.1 uncultured Piscirickettsiaceae bacterium | reverse complement strand
GCACGTCTTGCGCTTGAGAGCGGCGCAGTCGTGTTGGCTTGCTCGCTCGCCTGTTTGAGGTTGTCTTTATGCTGAATGTGGGAGGCTCGAAGCTTTAGGTAGGCCAGACCCAGGACAATAGAGAGGATACCTGGTACCACAAAGGCCGAACGCCAGCCACTGTAGTCAATTAAAAAACCGGTAATCAGCGCTGCACCTGCCACGCCAAAATTACCCCAAACGCCGTTAATGGCAATGCGCTTACCGGAGCGTTGCCAATGGGTGGTGACCAAGGTTAGGCCAACTGGGTGATAGATGGCAGCAAACACACCAATCAGCGCCAAGCCTAGGCTAATTTGTAGCGGGGTTTGTGCCAAACTGGTTAGCATGGCTGCTAAACCGCCGCCGATAAAAAATACCGTCATCATCCCATCTCGGGACCACTTGTCTGCCAAATAACCCGCGGGAAATGAAAACAGGCCGAAGGTGATAAAGCCCGGTGTGGCATAGGTGAGTAGGGCGCCGTAGCTAATTTGCCACTCTTGGTGCAGGGCTAAGGCTGCTACTGTGGCAAAGATCAACATAAACAGATGATCTAAAAAATGTCCGGCATTCAGTAGTGAAAAATAAGCTCTATCGTGTGACATGATTGTCTCTTGGCCAAGATAGAGCCACTATATCAGCTTATTCTTAAGCCAGCAGGATTAATTAGCTAATGCGATAACGGGCTGATTGCGCGTGCGCTTGCAGACCTTCGCCATCGGCCAACGTGGCGGCAATCTCACCCAGGACATTGGCACCTTTGCTAGAAACCATGATAAGCGACGATTTCTTTTGGAAGTCGTACACACCCAGTGGCGATGAGAATCGGGCTGTACCTGAGGTTGGTAGTACGTGGTTTGGGCCCGCGCAGTAATCACCCAAAGACTCACACGTGTGACGACCCATAAAGATCGCACCGGCGTGCTTAATGCCATCTAAAATCGCTTCTGGATCTTCTACTGACAGTTCTAGGTGTTCTGGGGCAATACGATTGGACAGGGCAATGGCCTCATCCATGTCTTGCGTTAGAATCAACGCGCCGCGATCCTTCAATGCCGTGGCAATAATTTCTTGACGTGGCATGGTCGGTAGTAGCTTTTCAATGCTGTTTTCTACCTCGGCAATAAATGCTGCATCTGGACACAATAGAATTGATTGCGCATCTTCATCGTGTTCGGCTTGCGAGAACAGGTCCATCGCTACCCAGTCTGGGTTGGTCTTGCCATCACAGACAATCAAAATCTCACTTGGGCCAGCAATCATGTCAATACCTACTTGGCCAAATACCACGCGTTTGGCGGTGGCCACATAAATGTTACCCGGACCCACAATCTTATCCACCTGAGGTACGCTCTGCGTACCATAAGCCAGTGCAGCAACGGCTTGTGCACCACCCACGGTAAATACTTGATCAACGCCTGAAATGTGGGCTGCTGCCAGTACCAATTGGTTGGTCACACCACCTGGGGTAGGCACCACCATGATCAGATCTTCAACGCCGGCCACCTTGGCTGGAATGGCATTCATCAATACCGAAGAAGGATAGGCTGCTTTACCGCCTGGCACATACAAGCCCACCTTGTCCAGTGGCGTAACTTTCTGACCCAGCATGGTGCCATCGGCTTCCTTGTAGCTCCAAGTCTCTTGCACCTGGCGCTCATGATAATCACGCACACGATCGGCTGCTACTTGCAGCGCACTTTGTTCTTTGGCTGGCAGGGTATCAAATGCCTGTTTTAAATCAGCAGCATCAATCACCAGCTCAGTCATGCTTTGGGCTGACATATTGTCAAATTTGTTGGTGTAATCCACCAAAGCCTGATCGCCTCGAGCACGAATATCAGCAATCACATCGTCAACGGTTTTGGCCACATCGGCATTAGACACACTTTCCCAGGCCAGTAGCGCGTCTAGCTTGTCGTTAAAATCTGCAGTACTTGAGTTAAGTTTGGTGATCATAGGTTCTCGTTGATGTTATTGACCCAGGTGTTAATCTGTGCGTTTTTGGTTTTAAAAGAAGCGGCATTTACAATCAATCTTGAAGAAATGTCCTCAATGTGAGACAAAGGTTGAAGGCCATTGGCTTTTAGGGTGTTGCCGGTGTCAACCAGGTCAACAATGCAATCTGACAGACCCACCACCGGTGCCAATTCCATGGCGCCATACAGCTTAATAATTTCACAAGATTGACCTTGTTGCTGAAAGTAAGCCTTGGCAGAGTTGACGTATTTGGTAGCAACCTTAAGCGTGTTTTTGTTTAAGTTATCTGCTGACTGGGCAGCTACCATCAGGCGACATTTGGCAATGCCCAAATCCAATAGTTCAAACAAACCATCCGCACCATGCTCTAGCAGTACGTCTTTACCGGCAATACCAATATCAGCCGCACCATGTTGTACGAAAACTGGCACATCGGTGGCACGAATCACCACCACCTTGACGTCATCAAGATTGGTGTCTAGAATCAACTTTCTAGAGTTCAGCTCTTCCTCAGCAATGGTTAATCCAGCTTGCGCGAGCAATGGCAAGGTTTGTTTAAGAATTCTTCCTTTAGACAGGGCAATGGTTAGCATAGTGTTTGTCAGTCTTGAACGCGAGAAATATCCGCGCCCAGTAGTTTTAATTTTTCTTCAATCGTTTCATAACCACGATCTAAATGGTAGACGCGTTCAACCGTGGTTGTTCCTTGTGCTGCCAAGCCCGCCAATACCAATGAAGCAGAGGCACGCAGGTCAGTTGCCATCAGATTTGCGCCAGATAGGGATTTTACACCTTTACATACAACTGTGTTGCCTTCCAAAGTGAGATCCGCGCCCATGCGCGAGAGCTCTGGAATGTGCATAAAGCGATTCTCAAAAATGGTCTCAGTAATGGTGCTACTGCCATCGGCGATAATATTAAGCGCGGTAAATTGCGCTTGCATATCGGTTGGAAAATTGGGGTAGGTGCTGGTTTTAATATTAACCGCCTTAGGGCGCTGGCCGTGCATGTCTAGGGTGATGCTGTTGTCACTGACGTTGATCTCAGCTCCAGTCTCTTTTAATTTTTGCAAAATCGACGTCATGGAATCCGCACGCACATGCTTGATGGTAATACTGCCTCGTGTGATCGCGGCGGCCACCAGGTAGGTGCCTGCTTCAATACGATCTGGACAAACGGCGTGATGCACGCCTTGTAGTTGCTCCACACCTTCAACCGTGATGGTTGAGGTGCCCATGCCGGTGATCTTGGCCCCCATTTTGTTCAGACAAGCAGCCAAGTCGCTGATCTCCGGCTCTTGTGCGGCGTTATAGATGGTGGTGGTGCCTTTGGCCAGCGTGGCTGCCATGAGAATGTTTTCAGTCGCCGTTACTGAGATGCGATCAAAATACACGTCGTTGCCGATTAGTGAATCTGCTTGCGCATAAATATAGCCATTCTTAACCTCGATATTGGCACCCAAATCTTCTAGCGCTTTAAGGTGCAGGTTAACCGGTCTAGAGCCAATCGCACAACCACCAGGTAGTGAGACTTTGGCCTTGCCATATCTGGCCAGCATTGGACCCAGTGCCAAAATAGAAGCACGCATGGTTTTCACCAAATCATAATCCGCTTCTAATTTGCTCAGCTGTGAAGAGTCAATAGAGATTGAGTTATCAGACTCTAGAATAAACTCTGCGCCCATGTCCATTAACAAGTGTAGTGCCGTGGAGACGTCTGACAAATGTGGTGTGTTGGTTAGGGTGATCGGTGTTTTGGCCAGAATTGAGGCGAATAAGATGGGCAGTGCCGAGTTTTTACTGCCAGCAATATTAATACTGCCACTGAGTGGTTTGCCACCATGGATTACCAGCTTATACATTATTTTTGCCC
>CAZMJI010000080.1:2043-3982 GCA_964566765.1 uncultured Piscirickettsiaceae bacterium | reverse complement strand
GAGTGGGCGCTATTCCTGCCGTTTGCCATTCCGGCTTATGTGCTGGCCTTTGTTTATTTGGGTGTGTTTGACTACTCGGGCTATGCGCAGGTATGGATGCGTGAAGTCTTAGGTCTGCCGGGTTTTGATATTCGCGCTGGTTCGTGGGCCATTATCCTGACCTTTGTCCTGGTGTTCTACCCTTATGTGTATATGATGGCACGGGCATCTTTTCAGCGTCAACGTGTTAATATGATTGAGGCGGGCAAGCTACTGGGTGCTGGCCCTTTGCGGGTGTTTTTTCAGATCTCTTTGCCGATGGCCAGACCCGCGGTTGCTGCGGGCGTGTTGGTCACGTTGATGGAAACCCTGGCCGATTTTGGTGTGGTGGGCTTGTTTAACTACGATACTTTTACCACCGCCATTTACTCAGCTTGGGGAGATTTTCGCTCGATTGAAGTGGCGGCGCAGCTGGCCTCACTCTTAGTATTGGTGGCATTTTTACTGATCTATTTTGAGAAAAAAGCGCGTGGCCAGGCTAAGTATTACTCGGCCGACATCTCGCACAAAAAACCTTATCAGCCAAAAGGGGCAAGCGCATGGCTAATCACGATCTTTGTCTTAGCTGTGTTTTTATTGGCTTTTGCCATGCCAATGTTGCAGCTCATCATATGGGCGCTTGAGAGTTATGCGGATGAATGGGGCGCTAAATACGTTGAGCTATTCAAATCAACCAGTGTTTTGACAATTTTGGCAGCACTCACCACCATTATCATTGCCACGGTATTGGCCCTGCCAAGTCGATGTAAGCGAGAAAGTGCTTGGTTAAACACTGTAACCCGACTGGCAACTTTGGGCTATGCTTTGCCGGGCTCGGTGATGGCGGTGGGTCTGTTATACGGGGTTAATCAACTCTCACTCATTAACATTCACTTGGGTGGTGAGAGCTTGAATCACTTGCTATTTGGCTCCATTGCACTACTGATCTTTGCCTATGTCTCGCGTTTTATGGCCATTGCCTATAACTCGATTGATGCCAGCGCCCAGCAAATCAAACCGGTGTATGCGCAAAGTGCGCGCTTATTAGGCGCTTCTAGAGGACGTGTTGTTTGGCAAGTTTATCTGCCGATGATGACCCCAGGCATTTTAGCCGGCGGTCTATTGGTGGCAGTGGATGTGATGAAAGAGCTCCCAGCCACGTATCTGTTGCGTCCTTTTGGCTGGGATACGCTGGCCATTCAGGTCTATGAGCTGAGTGCCGAGGGCTTGTTTGAGCGCGCCGCCGTACCAGCGCTGATGATGGTCGTCATTGGTGCAGTGCTAATGGGTATCTTCCAGTACCTTGATAAAAAATCTGCAAAAGTCTAAGAGCTAAGTAAAATACTCCTCATTATTGAGGTATTTATATGACAGATTCAACGCTAAACATTGCTGGCGTGCAAGCCAGTGCCATCAGTGCCAGTATTAAAAACACAGGTGCGCCAGATCTATGCGTGGTGAGCCTGTCTGACAATACCACCACCGCAGCCGTCTTTACCCAAAACGTGTTTTGTGCAGCACCGGTGCTGGTGGCTAAGAACCATCTAAATAGCCAGGTTAAGGCACTACTGATCAATAGTGGCAATGCCAATGCCGGTACTGGTACCCAGGGTATGGAAAACACTTTGAGTACCTGTCAATTATTGGCTGATCAGTTGAATATTAATGCTGAGCAAGTGCTGCCATTTTCCACCGGGGTGATTGGTCAACAACTGGATCTGTCTAAGTTTGAATCTGGCCTGCCGCAAGCAGTATCTGCACTTAGTGATACTGGTATTGGGCAACTGGCCAAAGGTATTTTAACCACGGATTTGGTGGAGAAAACCGCCTCAGCGCAATTTGACGTGGCTGGTAAAACGGTTTCCATTAGTGGTGTGGCCAAAGGCTCAGGCATGATTCGTCCAGATATGGCCACCATGCT
>CAZMJI010000080.1:0-1943 GCA_964566765.1 uncultured Piscirickettsiaceae bacterium | reverse complement strand
CCAATCTCAGTATTGAAGACATTCATATTTATCTGAATCAGGTGCGTATTGTTAAAGCCGGTGAGCCAGATGCGGATTACAGCGAGGCAGCAGGTAGTGCCGAGTTCGCCAAAGAGGAGATTGTGATTACCATTGAGATCGGTCAAGCCGACACGCTCGAGAGTGTATGGACCTGTGATCTGTCTTATGATTACGTGAAGATTAATGCGGAGTATCGTACATGAGTGTGTATCGACTATTGATTTCTTGCCCAGATGCGCCGGGTTTGGTGGCAGTGGTGTCGAATTTTATTTTGACTTACCAGGGCAATATTAAAGAGGCGCACCATCATTTGGATGCGCAAAATCAGCACTTTTTTATGCGTATTGAGATTGAGTCTGACTCCTTATCTTGCTCCTTATCTGAGTTTGAGAATGCGTTTGCCAAGGTGGCCGGTGAGTACAACATGGCCTGGCGTATGAGCGACTCTGCGCAAAAGAAACGTATTTTGATCATGGGTTCGAATTCTTCGCATTGTGTGGCAGACCTACTGCATCGTGGTCATGAAGATGAATTAGAAGGTGAGATTGTGGGGGTGTTATCAAACCACAATAAACTGGCCAAGCTGGCCAGTTGGTATGGGGTCAATTTTCAAAAGGTTGAAGTCCGACCTGAGACCAAAACCCAGGACATTGGCGAGATGAATGAGGCGATCGATGCCTTTAAGCCAGATGTGATCGTCTTAGCACGTTATATGCAGATCATCCCTGAGGAATTGTGTCGTCAGTATCAAAATCGCATTATCAATATTCACCATTCCTTCTTACCCTCATTTGTTGGTGCCAATCCCTATGCACGTGCCGCTGAGCGTGGCGTCAAGCTAATTGGTGCGACTTGTCACTACGTCACACCAAATCTAGACGAGGGGCCGATTATCGAGCAAGACGTGGTGCGCGTGGATCATGCTGACACCGCCGAGGACATGAAAAAAGTCGGACAGGATGTGGAGAAGATTACCCTGGCCAAAGGTCTGCAGTACCACTTGGAAGACCGTGTGTTGACTTGCAATAACAAGACTGTGGTCTTCTCCTAAGCGTTCTCGATAATAAAATCTTTAAAGCGCTGCGCAATCAGGGACAGTTTGTTCTTTTTGTTGTGCACCACATACCATTGGCGGGTAATCGGGAACTTCTCAGCATCGAGCTGTTTGATCACGCCGTTTTCCAGCTCTAACTTAACCGTATGCTCAGACACGAAACCAATCCCCAACCCGGCTTGTACCGCACCAATAATCCCTTCATTAGAATTGATCTCAATATCTGAATGAAACTCTAGACCAGTGGTGCGCTCAATCGTGCTTCGTGTACCCGAGCCTTGCTCTCGCGTGATCAAGGTTTCATGATCCAAATCCGCGATGCTATTGTGCTTGCCCAATCGTGGGTGATTAGGGTGGGCAATGGCAATCAAGGGGTTATCCATAAACGGCTGGGTTTCTAAATTAAGGTCAGTTGGCGGCTCACCCATGACCACCAAGTCAACCGTGTTGTCGTTAAGCTTTTCTAGCAGCTTCTCACGATTGGTCACCTCCAAATAAAAGGTCATCTTTGGATAGTGTTGTTTAAACTGCGCCAAAATGCGCGAGACAAAAGAGTTGGTGGTGGTGGCCACGGCAATCTGCAGGTGACCCGCATCCGGGTTTAGGGTTTGCTCAATATCCACCTTGCTTTGCTCCAAGGTGGCAATCACCTTGGTGCAGGTTTTGTAGAATTTTTGTCCCAGATAAGTCGGGGTGATGGTCTTACCCTGAATATGCAACAGATCTGCACCCAAGTTTTGCGTCAGTTGTTGGATCTGCATGTAAACCGCAGGTTGTGTAATATTGAGCTCCTGACTGGCCTTAGTGAAGCTGGCCAAGCGTACCACGGCCTCGAAACTATAGACTTGTTTTAGGGTGTAATTAATCA
>CAZMJI010000079.1:0-4093 GCA_964566765.1 uncultured Piscirickettsiaceae bacterium | reverse complement strand
GTTGGGCCAATTTTGGTGCGCAAGCCTATCGACGTGATTTTAACAACCTAACGGCTTACTTCAACCTGGAGTCACAAGACTCGCGTGCGATGCTAGAGAAAGAGCGTCGTGGTGTGTTATTTGTTAAGGTGCAACGTAAGCTTAACTTCTATCTACGTGCGCTATGGGGTCGTGATTTCTTCCTGCGCCCAACTGGTGCGGATTACACCGATTTTAGACCCTATGTTGAAGATCGAATCTTGTATGTGCCGGATGCCTTAGACGACATCAAGGTCGATGATACGGTGGTACTAGAAGGTCTAGAGATGTATCGTGCCACAGTAGCACACATGGCTGCACACATGATGTACACCTCAAAATCCATGTCAGCCGAGCAGCTTTCGCCGGCACAGATGTTCTTTGTTGGTCTGATCGAAGATGCACGTGTGGAGTACAAAGCCACCCAAGCTTTCCCAGGTCTTAAGCGCTTATGGCGCACCATCATGACCATGGACTTTGAGGGTGACGTTGAGCATGAAACCATGCCGGTTTTGGAGAAATTCGCGCTGCAACTCTTGGATGAGACAGTAAGCAGTGACGATGAACAGCTGAATCAGATTGCTCAGAAGTTCCACGAGGGTATTGAAGAAAATCAAGATGACAACCATTTCTCTTGGTTATTAGGTGTGGAGCTGTTCAATATGTTTGCCGGTCGCAAGGCGGTACCAAGTTTGCGTATCTTAGAACGCTATCGTGTGCCATATCGCGATGACAATCGCATTATTTGGCACTTTGAAGACTTCGACTGGGGTCAGGGTGTGGAGTATGTGGCTGCCAGTCAGAAGCAGGTACGCCATAAGGTCAGCCCACTGATGATGGCACACGAAGTGGATTGTGAGCTAGCCGGTGATGACGCGCAAGAGATTTGGATCTGTGAAGACGAGATGCGCATCTACGAGGACGATCTAACCGACAATGCCACGACGTTTAATGAGGTGATGGGTAAAGAGCCAATCTCTGAGCCGTATCACTACCAAGAGTGGGATTATCAAATTCAACTGCACCGCCCAGATTGGGCCACGATTTATGAGCGTCGTCCGTCTAAAGGCGATCCTGAGGAAATTGATGGCATTTTGGCCGAGCATAAGCCAATTGCACACCGCATTCGTCAAATTATTGACTTACTGGCCCCAGCCGGCGTACAACGTCAGCGTGGCCTAGAAGATGGTGACGAGGTGGATATTAACGCTGCGGTTGATGCGATGATCTCGATCCGTATGGGCGAGCAACCCTCACCAAGAATTACCATGCGTAACGTGTTGAAGAATCGTGATCTATCGGTGGTGGTACTACTAGACCTATCAGAGTCGACCAACGAGAAGATGGATGGTTCAGATAAAACCGTGCTGCAGCTTACCAAAGAAGCAGCAACCCTAGTATCAACCGCGATTGAAGGGATTGGCGACCCATTTGCGGTACACGGTTTTGCCTCGGATGGTCGTCATGATGTGCAGTATTTCCGCTTTAAGGACTTTAATCAGCACTTTGAGGATGATGCCAAGTCACGCCTAGCGGGCATGAAAGGCGGCTTGTCAACGCGTATGGGTGCAGCCCTGCGTCACGCCGGTCATCACCTGTTGAAGCAGCAAGAGCGTCGTAAGCTGGTACTGATGGTAACCGATGGTGAGCCAGCTGATATCGATGAGGCGGATCCGCAACATCTGCGCTTTGACACCAAGAAAGCGGTGGAAGAGCTCTATAGCAATGGCGTATTGACCTATTGCCTAACGCTGGATCCGCATGCGGATGATTATGTGAAGCGTATCTTTGGTGAGAATAACTACACGGTGATTGACCATGTGGACCGCTTGCCAGAGCAGCTGCCACTACTATTTGCTAGCCTAACAGCTTAAGTATTGGCGGACTTATGTTTGAAGATGATGAACAGATAATTCACTTCAAGCCCAAGTATCCGCCGACCTTACCGCAAGACTGGAAAGACCCCAATAATCCAAGCGTGTATGAGATTAGTGCCACCTTGGAAACACTGAAAAAGATGTATGCTGATCAAGTTAAAGACTTGGAAGCTGGGCGCATCGATAAAGAACAAGGTGAGCAAAATCTGCGTAATATTGCCACCAACTACCAATCCATTAAATCCATTTTATTTCAACCCCGTTAATTATGTCTGATCCCCTTATTTTTGAAGTTAGTCAATCGAACTTTTCTGATGTTGTTCTGTTTAACTCGAATAAAGTGCCGGTGGTGGTGGAGTTTATGGGTATGTGGTCAGGGCCTTGTATTCAACTCTCTGATCGCCTGAGTGATCTGGCCAAAGAATTTCCGGGTGAGTTTATTTTTGCCAAGGTAGATATTGATGAGCAAGAGGCGCTGAAAGATGAGCACAACATCACCAATGTGCCAACCACGCTGGTGTTCTCAGGTACTGAAGAAAAACGCCGAGAAGAGGGTTTGTTAGAGGAGAGCGAACTCAGAGCCATGCTCAAGCAACAGGGCATTTTCCGCCAGTCTGATGAACTCAGAGAACAGGCGCGAGAAAAACATCTATCGGGTGATACCCAGGGCGCGATTATGCTATTGACTCAAGCCATTTCCAACGACCCATCGAATTTGCGTGTGGCGTTGGATATGGTGCAAATCTTCTTGGATATTGGCGAGATCGAGCAAGCGCAGGGCTTATTTGATCGCCTGCCAGAGTCGGCCAGAAAAACCGACCTAGGTCTGTCAATCTCCAGTCAATTTAACTTTATCCGCCTGGCGCAAAATACCGCTGGCATTGATCATCTAACAGCGCAAGTATTGCACACACCAGACGATTATCAGGCGCGTTTTGATTTAGCGCTATGCTTATTTGCTCAGCATGAGACCGAAAAAGGCATGGATCATCTATTTTTTATTCAAGAGCACGAGCCTGAGTTTAAAGACGGTGCTGCTCGTGAGATGATTGGCATGGTGTGTAATATGCTGGCCAACACCAACCCTGAGGTCAGTGCTGAATACCGTCGAAGACTGGCTAATTTGCTTAACTAAAGTCCTGCTCAACAAAATCCAAATCAATTTGGATGTTGGAGTTATCTAACAGCTCTAAACATTTGGGCACAGCCAAGAACACCGCACCCAGACAAACCGCAATCGCCGCTGGTTTGCCCGGCAAGTTGATGATTAAACTTTTGCCGCGTGTACCCGCGGTTTGACGCGATAGAATTGCCGTTGGTACGGTGCGCAGACTCACCGTGCGCATCTGCTCAGCAAACCCATCAAAAATACGCTCACACACTGCATGTGTGGCCTCAGGTGTGACATCACGTGTGGTCGGTCCGGTACCACCGGTGGTGAGAATCAGATTGCAGTCGCGCTGATCGGCAAACTCAATTAGGGTCTTTTCAATTAAAGATTGTTCGTCCTCAATAATGATGGATTCAATCTCATACGGTGAGAGTAGGGCGCTTTTAATCCAGTCCTGCATAGCAGGCCCGCCAATGTCTTCGTATTCGCCGCGAGCAGCGCGATCAGAGATGGTAATAAAGCCGACTTTAATATTGGTGTTGTTCATGCTACTTATCTTGGTTAGTGTGTGCGTATTTTGCCCGAATAAGCCTCGTATTGTTGACATTCTTTTTGTCCATAATACTGACAACATTCGGTGATGCTGCTGTCGCAATATTGACATAGGTTGAATTTATTCTCCAGTCTGATGTTGTTTTTATCCACATGCAGTCTTTTATTATCCAGCTGCGTTAGGGACCTGGAAAAGGCCTCACGACTAATGCCCAATTGTGAAGCGATAATGGATTTGTTGTAAGGCAATTTAATGTTATTAGAGTTCCATTTCTTCTGATTCATCAGTTGCAACAGGAAATAGCCAATCCGCTGTTCGGCACTCTGGGTTTTGACTGCCTCAATTTCGTGTGCCAACTCGACAGTCTTGTTGGCAATATTGCTCAGTAGGTTAAGCGCAAACTGATTGTTGAGCC
This sequence comes from uncultured Piscirickettsiaceae bacterium, assembly GCA_964566765.1. Classification (GTDB taxonomy): domain Bacteria; phylum Pseudomonadota; class Gammaproteobacteria; order PS1; family Pseudothioglobaceae; genus Thioglobus_B. Next base: position 119 of record CAZMJI010000079.1, on the reverse strand, counting down.
TGATTTGCTGTTTAACCACAGCACTGGGAAGAGAGAACATCAGCACATCACTGGCAGTTTTGGCGCTGGCCTTCAGACAGGTATTGGAAAAAATACAACTTTCCATAATACTTTGGCCG
>CAZMJI010000078.1:0-4271 GCA_964566765.1 uncultured Piscirickettsiaceae bacterium | reverse complement strand
TGGCGTCAATTTTTAGTCAGTTTGAAGTTGATAATCAGAAAAACCATGTGACTTAAAATTGACGCCAGTAAGCTGCCTAATACCAACCAAAGTAATAAATTCTTAAACATAATTTTCTAAATCCTTTCTAAGAGGGCTAACTATACCCTATTGTGTGTCTATATATGGACTAAGTCACCTTTTTCAAGTCGCAAAGCTCACCCAGAGATGGGTAAAATCTGTCATAATTTCTAGCTAACATTATTTGGGCAAATTATCATGGCAAACTTTAAACTTTTATTGGTCTTAATCGCAAGCATCACCCTAAGTTCATGCGGCTTTCATACACCATACACCAACACTTCTTTGAATGCCAAGGTTATCAGTGCTGGTAATAACGCCTTTGCCGATGCGCTCAGCAAACACTTAAACGCAGATGCGCCTAAACGACTGCAAATTGAACTTGGCGCAGAGGTGCAACAAAAACACACTTCATCTTACACCTCTGCTGGCCAAGCCAACAATTACACTTTGACACTATCCATACCGGTACGAGTAAGCAATCAAAACACCTTACTGTTGTCTGAAACCCTGTCTGCTAGTCAATATGTCAGCAAGATGAGTCTCGAGCAAGCTGACCGTTTGCAAACGCAAGAAGCCTATCAACAGCTGCGTCAGCGCCTGGTTAAGCAATTGCTTAGAAAGCTGGCAAAACTCAATGAGGGTTAAAGCCCCTGTCTTAGACGCGCACCTTAAAGCAGATCTACAAAACCTGTACCTGGTCTTTGGTGCTGAGATTCTGCTGATTGAGCAGAGTCTGTCGCAAATCACCACGCAGGCCAAAAACCAAGGGTTTTTGGAGAAAGCCACCTTTGAAGTCGATGGCAATTTTGACTGGACCCAGGTCTACCAAGCACTCTCAGCAGGCTCACTGTTTTCACCAAAACAGCTGATCCATCTGCGTCTAACCACCGGCAAGATCGGCATTAAAGGTGCCAAGGCACTGAGTGAAATCCTGCCTAAGCTCGGCGCAGACGTGGTGCTGATGTTGTCGTCTCAATCGTTGGATGCCAGCGCGCAAAAAAGCAAGTGGTTTAAAACCATTGATGCGCAAGGGGTGGTGATTCAACACTTTGAAGTACGCCGTGAACACTTAAGTGGTTGGGTGGCCAATCATATGGCCAGTAGCGGCCTAGAGGCCAACCAAGAGGTGGCTGAAGCCATTGCCTTTTGCACAGAGGGCAATTTGCTGGCTGCCATGCAAGAAATTGAAAAACTCAAACTGGCCTACCCAGATGGCAAGATCGACACGCAAGACTATCTAACGCAGATCACGCAACAATCACAATACTCGATTTATGGTCTGATTGATGCAGCCTTAGCAGGCGATAGCGCGCAAGTTTTGAAGATTTACAATGTGCTCAAAGGCGACAGCAGTACACCAATCAAGCTCAGCTTCTCACTCTATCAGCAGCTAAAATCCTTGGTTGAAATGGCCATCGAACTACAGCAGGTGGGCAATGTTGACACGGTTTTAAAAAACCACCGAGTCTGGTCATCCAGACAACAACTGATTGGCAATATGCTGGGACGCTTTTCTTATCCGCACCTACAGAAGATGCTTTTATCGCTGGGGCGTATTGACCGCTCAATCAAAGGTATGGATAATTTAGAAGCAACTGATGCCATCAAGGCTTTATTACTCAACATGTCTGGGAAAACACAATGGGCGCAATAGAAAACCTAATCATCACCTTGGGAACGCAAGCGCGCTCGGCCGCGAAAAAACTACGCAGCGCCACCACCCAGGACAAAAATCGAGCGCTGGCCAGTATTGCCGAGCAGATTGATGCCAATCGCGCACAAATCATTGATGCCAATGCCAAAGACTTAGCAGCGGGTCGCGACAAAGGCTTAAGCGATGCACTATTGGATCGCTTGATGCTCGACGATGCGCGTATTGACGGCATTATAGAAAGCCTAGAGCAAATTATCAGCCTGCCTGATCCAGTGGGCAGTATTACCGATTTGAATTATCGCCCAAGCGGTATCCAAGTGGGCAAGATGCGTGTACCACTCGGCGTCATGGGCATTGTTTACGAATCACGTCCAAATGTGACGATTGATGCCACCGCATTGTGCCTAAAATCCGGCAATAGTGCTATCCTACGTGGTGGTTCGGAAGCCATCCACTCTAACTTGGCTCTATACGCTTGTGTCAAACAAGGTTTGATTGAGGCAGGTCTGAATGAGCACAGCGTACAGTTGGTAGACACCACTGATCGCGCCGCAGTGACCGAGTTGGTCAAAGCCAGCGACTACGTGGATGCGATTATTCCACGCGGCGGCAAGGGCTTGGTATCGGCCATTGCTGACAGTGCTCGCGTCCCAGTGATCAAGCATCTGGATGGCATTTGCCACACTTATATCGATCGTGATGCAGACACGCAAAAGGCTATTGACATTGCGCTTAACGGCAAAACCCGTCGTTATGGTGTCTGCAACGCCACTGAGACCATCTTGGTACACGCCCAAACAGCGGGTCGCGTACTGCCTGAACTCGTCGCCGAGCTGGCAGCCAAAGGCGTTGAAGTGCGCGGCTGTATGAACACCCAAAGCCTGTCTAAGCAAGTACTGCCTGCTTCTGAAGAAGATTGGTCGACCGAATATTTGGCCGCCATCGTCTCGATCAAGATTGTCGACACACTCGGTCAAGCGGTTGATCATATTGAACAATATGGCTCAGGCCATACCGACGCCATTGTCAGCGAAAACTACTCGCGTGCGCGACGCTTCTTAAGCGACGTGGACTCGGCTTCGGTGATGGTGAATGCCTCAACCGGCTTTGCCGATGGCTTTGAATACGGTCTAGGCGCTGAGATTGGTATTAGTACGGACAAGTTCCACGTCCGCGGTCCTGTTGGCTTGGAAGGCCTAACCTCGCAAAAATTTATCGTCCTAGGTGACGGTCACATACGCAAATAACACCATGAATACTGAACAAACACTGGCCGTTTTCCAGCGCGGCACGGATGAGATCCTGCCGCTAGATGAACTTAAGAAAAAACTAGACAAAAACCAACCACTGCGCATTAAGGCCGGCTTTGATCCAACGGCACCAGACCTACACCTGGGCCATACCGTGTTGATCAATAAGCTCAAGCAGCTGCAAGACTTGGGTCATGAGATCCTATTTTTGATTGGTGATTTCACTGGCATGATTGGCGATCCAACTGGCAAAAGTGCCACGCGCCCACCGCTAACCGAAGAACAAGTTAAAGAAAACGCCAAAACTTACCAGGACCAAGTGTTTAAGATTCTGGACAAAGACAAAACTCAAGTGGTGTTTAACTCCACTTGGATGAGTGAGATGTCCTCGAGCGACATGATTAAGCTGGCTTCGCAACAAACCGTGGCGAGAATGTTGGAACGTGATGATTTTTCTAAGCGTTACAAAGCTGGCCAAGGCATCTCAATTCATGAATTCCTCTACCCACTGATTCAAGGTTACGACTCGGTAGCGCTAGAGTCAGACGTGGAGTTAGGTGGTACCGATCAGAAGTTCAACTTGCTGATGGGTCGTGAGCTGCAAAAGAATGCCGGCAAAGAGCCGCAAGTGATTCTCACCATGCCGATCCTAGAAGGTCTAGACGGCGTGCAGAAGATGTCAAAATCACTGAATAACTACATTGGCATTGACGATGCACCAGATGAGATGTTTGGCAAGCTAATGTCGGTTTCCGATGAGCTGATGTGGCGCTACTTGGAGCTATTAAGCTTTGAGTCACTAGAGACCATTGCTGAGTGGAAAGTGGAAGTTGAAAACGGCGAGAACCCACGCAACATCAAATTCCGTCTGGCCGATGAGATTATCACTCGCTTCCATAGTGCTGAGGCAGCACAACAAGCACAGCAGAACTTTATCAACCGTTTCGCTAAGAACCAAATTCCGGATGAGATGGATGAGTTTAGTCTAGATCAAGGTCTGCGTATTGCCAACCTGCTCAAAGAAGCTGGCTTGGTCAGCTCCACCTCTGAGGCATTTCGCATGATCAAACAAGGCGCGGTGAAAATCGATGGTGAAAAAGTCACCGATCGCGACTTAGAACCAGAAGCTGGTACAGCCGTTTACCAAGTTGGTAAGCGTAAATTTGCCCGCATCACCCTAGGCTAATCGCCCACCAGACTTGAAAACTCTGTAAATGCCCCTAGATAGTTAAGTGTTACAATACACACTTTCTGGGGATGACATGGCTTCGACGAGGAGTTGGATCTCAAGGATGCATGCCGAG
>CAZMJI010000077.1:0-4387 GCA_964566765.1 uncultured Piscirickettsiaceae bacterium | reverse complement strand
TCCTCTGTGCCACCTGAAACCACATCGTAACCACGTTGCATAAACACCTCAGCCATGGCTTGTGCATTCACACGTACTTGTTTTTGATACGCCTTGTACTCATCACTCATGGCCTCTTTAAAGCAAACCGCCTTGGCAGCAATAATGTGCATGAGTGGACCGCCTTGAATACCCGGGAAGATGGCTGAGTTTAGTTTCTTTTCAATCTCTTCATTGGCCTTGGCCAGAATCAAACCACCACGTGGACCGCGTAGGGTTTTGTGTGTGGTTGTGGTAGTAACATCGGCAATTTGTACCGGCGACGGGTAATCACCAGTGGCGATCAGACCTGCTACGTGAGCCATGTCTACCAATAGATACGCGCCAATACTGTCAGCAATGTCTCTAAAACGCTGCCAATCTACCACCTTAGAATAGGCTGAGAAACCGGCAATAATCATCTTCGGCTGATGTTCCCTAGCCAGGCGCTCCACTTCATCATAATCAATCTCACCGGTGGCTGGATCTAGACCGTATTGGATAGAATTAAAGTTCTTACCGGAAAATGAGGGTGCTGCACCATGGGTTAGGTGACCACCATGTGCCAAAGCCATACCCAGAACCGTATCACCTGGAGTTAGTAGTGCTTGATATACTGCAGCGTTAGCCTGCGAACCTGAGTGTGGTTGTACGTTGGCATAATCCGCGCCAAATAATTCCTTAGCACGATCAATGGCCAGCTACTCAACCACGTCCACATGTTCACAACCACCGTAATAACGTTTCTTCGGATAGCCTTCGGCGTACTTATTGGTAAGCTGAGAACCTTGGGCCTCCATCACCGCCGGCGACGTGTAGTTTTCACTAGCGATAAGCTCAATATGCGCTTCTTGGCGCGCTTCCTCTTTGGCAATCGCCTCTGCAATCTGTGCGTCTACCTTGGCCAATGTTTGTGATTTATCGAACATGTTTTCTCCTTGTGTAATTTAGAGATAAAATAGGGATTTTATCGCATTTTAAAACGCTTTATGCCTCAGATATGTGTGCCATTAGCAAATGGCTTTGAAGAGATAGAAGCCATCAGCATTATTGACATTTGCCGACGTGGTGAAATCGAGGTGATTGTGGCCGGTGTAGAGGGCGAAACCATCCTTGGTGCACACAACATTCCCGTGGTCACTGATTGCTTGATTGGTGAGGTGGAAGCTGATCAACTGGACATGCTGATTCTGCCCGGCGGTTGGGTGGGTACACAAACCCTGGCTGAAAACGCCCAAGTGCAATCACTACTGCAGCAAATGCAACAGGCACAAAAACGTATCGGCGCGATTTGCGCGGCACCTTACGCCTTGGAGGCTGCTGGCGTCTTGGGCTCACAGTTTACTTGTTACCCTAGTATTGCCGAGAAGATAGACAATCCAGGCTATAGGCCCGATCAAGCGGTTGTGACTGATCATAATATTATGACCTCACAAGGTGTGGGCACCGCCATTTGTTTTGCACTAGAAGTGGTTAGAACACTACAAGGTGAAGCCACTTATCAAACACTAAAAGCGGCCATTTTGGCTAAGTGTTAAAACCAGCAGACACAAAAAAGCCGCAACCTTGGTTGCGGCTTTTGCGTCAATTTACGCGTGGTAAATTATGGACGACTTGGTGTTTGGTAGGCAGCTTCTGTTTGAACTGAATCCCAAATAGTTTCGTAACCTACGAAACCTTTGTCAGTTGGTGCCATTTGACGTGTTGTCAAACCATAAGATGCGATACGACCTTCAGGAACTTGAGGTCTAGTAGTTTGTCCGCTCATAATTTAATCCTCTTAAATAAAATTCTAAAATCTGTTGTCAAAAAACAACCTAAAAATAAGCAATTTAGCTATTTTTCGAAACCCAATTATACATAAAAATATAAGCGTATTAACCTTTGTTAATATTTTCGATTAGACCCAGTTTAAACCCGCTTTTGTTGCCAACCCAGATTGCTGAATCTGATTAAAATCAAGGCTTATTAAAAAACACTGAGTAGACAATATGCAGATTGAGATGAATGAGCTGATTACGATGATTAAGCAAGCAGCACAAGCAGAACTCTTACCACGTTTTGAAAAAGTTACCAAGGCTTACAAGTCAGACGGCAGTATTATCACTGAAGCTGACACCGCCGCACAAGCCTACTTGCAAGAAAGACTGCAAGACGCCTATCCAAAGATCACCCTACTGGCCGAGGAAATGAGTGTGGATCAGCAAAACCAGGCGCTAGAGGAAGCCACAGACGGCGTATGGATTCTAGACCCCATCGATGGCACCAGCAACTTCTCTCATGGCCTACCCTACTATTGTGTCTCCTTGGCACTGATTAGAGATGGCCAAGTGCAATTGGGCATTGTTTATGACCCTGAACGTGACGAATGCTTCTCAGCACAATTGGGCCAAGGGGCTTTTTTAAATGGAGTCAAACTCAATGCGCCTGCACACACCACGCCACTAAATAAAGCGCTGGTTGGTGTTGACTTTAAGCGCCTACCCGGCGAGATGGCTGCCAAGATCGCCAGCAATCCACCGTATGCTTCTCAACGTAGTTTGGGCTCCATTGCGCTGGATTGGTGTTGGGTCTCTGCAGGCCGCATTCAAGCTTACTTACATGGCAAACACAACCTTTGGGATTATGCCGCTTGCTGGCTGATTTTGGAAGAAGCCGGTGGCGCCTCACAAACCATGGACGGCGAGACTGTGTTTGTAGCTGAGATGCTACCGAGATTTGCCATGGCAGCGGTTTCAAATGAACTGCTGGATGAATGGTATCAGGCAGTTGCTAAGTAATATTGGTCGGGACGACAGGATTTGAACCTGTGACCACCACACCCCCAGTGTGGTGCGCTACCAGACTGCGCTACGCCCCGAATCTGTTCATTTTTTTGCAAATTGAGATTTTAGACGCTGGTAGAAGGTTTTGCCTAGAAAAAACACACTGGCCAAAAACAACAGCTCACCTGCAATAATCAAGCCGGCTGCCATGCCCAGTGTTTGTGCATCTGTCGACTGCACAAAAGGCAGTGCGATACCCGCACCCCAGGCCAAGGTTGACAAGCTTAACAGCCCATAGCCCAATACTTGCTTGCGACCGGTTGACATGGGTTAGGAGTCTGCACAGCCACACACTGGACAATGCGGGTCTTTGGCCAAATTCAGTTGTCTAAATTCCAAACTAAGGGCATCAATAATTAGTAGCTTACCTAAGAGCTGTTCACCTAAGTCCAACACGGTTTTAATCGCTTGCAAAGCCTGCAGCGAACCCAGTACACCAGCCACCGGTGCCAAGATACCATTCTCAACACAATTGTTGTCATTGTGTCCATCTTCGCCGTATAAGCATCGATAACACGGCTGGTTTGGCTCGTAGCCCTTAAACACAGAAAGCTGACCCTCAAAGCGGATCACCGCGGCCGACACCAACGGCGTCTTGGCCGTCACACAGGCCTGATTAACTGCAAACCGCGTGTCAAAATTATCACTCCCATCAAGCACGACATCGGCTTTTTCTGCCCAGGCTTCAAGTTGCTGCTGATCCAGCTTATGATCCAGGCAAGTGACTTTGATATGAGGATTAATCGCGCGTATTTTTTCCTCAGCTGAGACCACCTTATCACGACCAATGTCATCGGTGTGATGAATCACCTGGCGTTGTAGATTTGACAATTCAACCTGATCAAAATCCACAATAATCAAATGACCCACGCCAGCGGCTGCCAAGTATAGCGCACCGGGCGATCCCAGCCCACCCATGCCAATCAGCAACATGGTGCTATTTAGCAACTTTTCTTGTCCTTCAATACCAACCTGCGGTAAGACAATTTGGCGTGCATAACGCAGCAGCTCTTGATCATTCATGGGTGAAAAATTTACGCTAAAATCAAAACAAATAAAGCATTAGTATAACGGATGAAAGCGCAGCAAATTATCAACGAATTGAAATCTTATGCCAGCGAGGACAGACGCAAAACCAATGAGTGGTTTTTTAAGACTGGCGAAGGTGAGTATTCTGAACATGATCGGTTTATCGGTGTGCGTGTACCGCATACTCGACAGGTGGCCAAAAAACACTTTCAATCGATTAGTAAAGCGCAACTCAGTGAACTGTTAGCCAGCCCAATTCACGAGATTCGACACCTGGGTCTGATTATCCTGGTTAATCAATATCAAGCTGGCGACCAGGACCGTGTTTTTGGTGATTATCTGTCACATCTTGAAGCAGTTAACAACTGGGATTTGGTTGACACCAGTGCGCCACAAATTGTCGGGCATTATCTTCACCAGCACCCCGAACAGCAAGCGTTATTGTTCGACTGGGTCAAAGATAACAGTCTGTGGAAGCGTCGCATTGCCATTGTGGCCACACTCACCTTGATCAA
>CAZMJI010000076.1:0-4512 GCA_964566765.1 uncultured Piscirickettsiaceae bacterium | reverse complement strand
GATGGTGATCGTTATATTGAGATTTGGAACCTGGTATTTACCCAGTTCGACCGCCAAGAAGATGGCTACCTAAAGCCACTTGATGCACCGTGTGTAGATACTGGCATGGGCCTAGAGCGCCTAGCTGCGGTGATGCAGCACGTGAACAATAACTATGACACCGATGGCTTCCAAGAGCTGACCAAGGCGATTGTTGATCTAACCCCTAAAGCCAATGGCATCAAGCAAGATCATGCCTCAGTACGCGTGATTGCCGATCATATTCGTTCAACCGCCTTCATGGTGGCTGATGGCGTGATTCCATCGAACGAGGGTCGCGGCTATGTGCTGCGTCGTATTATCCGTCGCGCCATTCGTCATGGCCACAAGCTGGGTATCGACAAATTATTCTTCTATCGTTTGGCGCCAGTCTTAGCGCTACAAACCAAAGAGGTTTACCCGGAGCTAAAACAAAACCTAGCGCATGTTGAGAAAGTGCTTAAGCGTGAAGAAGAGCGTTTTGCGCAAACCCTGGATCAAGGCATGGGTATTTTGGAAGAAGCCATTGCCAATCTAAAGGGCAGTGAGATTGATGGCGAAACTGTGTTTAAGCTGTATGACACCTACGGTTTCCCAGTTGACCTAACCGCCGATGTGGCGCGTGAGCGTGACCTAAGTGTGGACATGGATGGTTTTGAAGCCGCGATGGCGCAGCAAAAGGAACGTGCGCGTCAGGCCGGTGATTTTGCCGCTGCGCAAAAAGGCGTGGCTGTAAATGGCGCCACAGATTTCCTAGGCTATACTCAGCTAGAGAACACCTCAGAGGTGGCAGCACTGATCAAAGATGGCGAGTTGGTGGATAAGATTGAAGCTGGCGATGAGGCCATTATTGTTCTAAATGAATCGAGCTTTTATGCCGAGTCTGGTGGTCAGGTTGGTGATACTGGTACGCTAAGCGCTAATGGTGCGGAGTTTGCGGTGGGAAACACACAAAAGCAAGTATCAGAGGCCTTTGAGCACCATGGCCGCCTAGACAGTGGTGTGATTAGCGTCGGTGACAGTCTGATGGCGCAAGTCGATAAAGACCGCCGTAAGCGCATTGCGCGTAATCACTCAGCCACGCACTTACTACATGCAGCGCTAAGAAAAGTGCTGGGCGAGACCGTGAGTCAGAAGGGCTCGCTGGTGGATGGCGACAAGCTGCGTTTTGATTTCTCGCATGATGATGCGATTGAGAAGGCTGACCTAGATCGCATTGAAGCGATGGTGAACCGTAAGATTCTGGGCAACACCGAAGTGCACACCGATGTCACCGACATTGAAAGTGCCAAGAAAAAAGGCGCAATGGCACTATTTGGCGAGAAATACGGCGACACCGTGCGTGTGCTAACCATGGGCAAGGATGACTTCTCAGTGGAGCTGTGTGGCGGTACTCATGTTGAGCGCCTAGGTGACATTGGCCTATTTAGAATCACTTCAGAAGGTGGTGTGGCCGCTGGTGTGCGTCGTATTGAGGCCATTACCGGCTATGGTGCTTATCAATTTGACAAAGCCACGGAAGACACCCTGGCGCAGATTGCGCAAATGACCAAATCCAGCAATGTGAGCGCAGCTGATAAGGTGGCACAACTGTTAAAGACACAAAAAGACCTAGAGAAGCAAATTGCGTCGATGCAAAAACAATTGGCCAGCAACCAGGGAGACGACCTGGCAGGCAGTGCGCAAGAAATCAATGGCGTAAAACTATTGGCCACCGAAGTTAAAGGCGTGAGCGGCAAAGACTTGCGTGACTTGGCTGATAAGCTCAAGGACAAACTGGGTTCAGCGGTGATCGTACTGGCTGCGGTTAGTGGCGATAAAGTTGCCCTAGTAGCTGGCGTAACCAAGGATCTAACCGACCAATATCAAGCGGGCAAAGTGCTGAATCACGTGGCCACGCAGATTGGCGGTAAGGGCGGCGGTCGCCCGGACATGGCCCAAGGTGGTGGTACGCAGCCTGAAAATCTGGATGCGGCACTGGCCTCGGTCAAAGACCTACTGTAAGCGCAATAAAAAAAGCCCTCGATTGAGGGCTTTTTTGTTTTAGGCTGTCTTTAAATTAAACGCAACCTGTTGGCTGTGGCATGCCACCATATTTGGTGATTGGCTTCATTGGGCCAGTTAGCCACTCTTTGAATAGCACTTTCTTATCAATGCCCACTACCTTAGCAAAGGTTCTAATTGGTGGTACTGATGAGTTCTCAGCATAGTACTCTCTGGCTGCCATAATCTGGCTTACCATTGACTCTGTTAACTCCATGCCGTCTTCTTTAGCCATCTCATGCATAATGTCTTCTGACCAAATACTCGGGTCAACCAAGTAGCCATTACCTGTTCTTTCTAATGCCATTTCTCTCTCCCTGACATGTTAAAAAGCTTCATTATAACCTATTACCTTAATAATTTACTTGGTTTTTATAAGGGAATTCTTGACTACTCAACATTGGTATAATGACGGCCCTATGAATTGGATTCAACTCACCTTGCCGAGCACCAAAGATCAAGCGGATTTCGTTAGTGAAATCTTAATGGGTCTGGACAGCGTGTCGGTCACTTTCTCAGACACCGTTGACGAAGAAATCTTCGAGCCACCGGTGGGCGAAACCCCATTGTGGGAGCAGACCACCATCACTGCTTTGTTTGAACAGGGCGTTGATCAAGCGCACATTAGCCACATGCTGAGCGAGTTGTGCAACATCACCGACCTGCACTTTGAAGTGTTGGAAGACCGCGTTTGGGAAGACGAGTGTAAAAAAGATTTTCACGCCATGCAGTTTGGCCAGCGTATTTGGATTTGTCCTTCTTGGGAAGATGCCTCAAGCCTGCCCGCTGATGCGGTGGTGATTGACATGGATCCGGGCCTGGCTTTCGGTACCGGCACCCATCAAACCACGGATTTGTGTCTGCAATACCTAGACCAAAACTCGCCTAAGGATTTAAGCGTGATTGATTATGGCTCAGGCACCGGCGTGCTGGCCATCGCAGCTGCCAAATTAGGCGCTGCCAATGCAATTGCGGTAGATAACGACCCACAAGCGGTACTGGCCACCAAAGACAATGTCCAGACTAATGGTGTGAGTGATGTGATTACCACGCTGCATAGCGATGAAGAGGGCGATCTAGCGCCAGTGGATTTGATGATTGCCAATATCCTAGCCAATCCTTTGGTGGACTTATGCCCGCATTTGTCAAGCCTAGTCAAGCCAGGTGGACGCATTGTACTTTCCGGCATCTTAGACGCGCAACTGGAGATGGTCAAACAAGCCTATGGCCAGTATTTTGAGCACTTAGAAGTGGCCACTAAAGATCAGTGGTGTCGTATCAGTGGAGTAAGAAAGTGAGTAGACCGATTCGCGCAGTTTCCCTAATTTCAGGTGGCTTGGATTCTATGCTCAGCACCAAGCTGATGCTAGACCAAGGTATTCATGTTGAAGGTATTAACTTCTTTACCGGTTTTTGTGTGGAAGGACATACCCATGCCATCCGCAAACAAAAAAGCGACAAGCCTAAGCGTAATAATGCCTTATGGGTGGCCGATCAGCTGGGCATTAAGCTGCACATCGTTGATGTCATTGAAGAGTATCGTGATGTATTGTTAAATCCTAAGCACGGCTATGGCAAAAACATGAATCCTTGCCTAGATTGCAAAGGTTTTATGGTGAAAAAGGCCTTAGAGTGGATTAAAGAAAACGATTTTGACTTTATCATCACCGGTGAGGTGGTCGGTCAGCGCCCAATGAGTCAACGCAAAGACACCATGCCGGTGGTTCAAGAAGAATCTGGCGCTGAAGACTTGCTACTTCGACCGCTGTGCGCGCAACACTTGCCAGCAACCAAGCCTGAATTGGAAGGTTGGGTGAATCGTGATAATTTGTTGGATTTTTCCGGTCGTACGCGCAAGCCGCAAATGGCCCTAGCCAAAGAATACGGCTTTAAAGACTATGCCACACCGGCCGGCGGTTGCTGTTTCTTAACTGATAAGCAGTATTCAGACAAGCTGGTGGACATGTGGCAGGCACGTGGCAATCGCGAGTATCAATTAGATGATTTAATGATGCTAAAAGTCGGTCGCCATATTCGTCCAAACCAACGCTTTAAGCTGATTGTGGCGCGAGAAGAGGGCGAGGTCAAGTTCCTAGAGGGCTATCGCAACCAGTACGCCAATCTGTATCCGACCAGTTGTAATGGACCGCTGGCGCTGATCGATGGCGAACCTAATCAAGAAGACTTGCAACTGGCCGCCAAAATCTTAGCGCGCTACTCTCAAGGTCGCAACGAGGATCAAGTTGATGTTGAGGTTAAATTAGACTCTGGCATTACCCAGGCCTTCTCAGTTAAACCCTTTGCAGCTGACGAAATCAAGTCTAACTGGTTAATATAGCTGTAATTTTCAGTAAGTTACTAAATTTTAGTGTTAGATAGCTGCTTTTTACGGATTTTTAACCACCACCAACCGCTTTGATGATTTCGATCTTATCACCGTCTTTAAGTTGG
>CAZMJI010000075.1:1788-4774 GCA_964566765.1 uncultured Piscirickettsiaceae bacterium | reverse complement strand
TCTGCGGGGGCGGTGATTCAGTATCATGGTTTCGCGGCCGGACGCTACGACCTAGAGGCCAACGCCTTAGCAACGCTGATTGAGGGTGATACCAGCAGCCAAGAAATTGCCGTCATCGCCCGTGGACGATCACACTTGCAACAGATTATTGCGCAGTTTAAAGCGCGCGGTATCGAGTTTGAAGCCTTAAAGGTCTCGGCACTCAAAGACCATTTATTTACCCGAGATTTGATCAGCCTAACCCATGCGCTACTGGATCCAACCGACAAGCTGGCCTGGCTCAGTGTGTTACGCGCACCTTGGTGTGGATTAATATTGGATGATCTATTACACCTGGCGCAGGCCGAGCAAGTCAGTCTATTTGATCGCCTTAGTGATGCGCAGTGTTTGGCCGGCTTGAGTGAGGATGGGGCGGCCAGGGCGGCTGCCTTGCAACGCATGTTGGCACCTGTGGTGCAGCAACAAGGACGCTTTGGTTTTGTCGAATTATTAGCAACTGCGATTAAGCGGTTAACACAAGGCAGACTCAGTGCTCAGGAGCAAGAGATTGAGCGTGCGTATTTGGCCATTATGACTCAGGCACAAACCCAAGACACCCTAAATCCGCAGAGTATTGACAGCATGCTTAGTGACTTGTTTGCACCCAGCACACCAGCACGGGTGAAGGTGATGACCATCCATGAATCTAAAGGCTTAGAGTTTGAGACGGTGATTATTCCTGGCTTAGATCGAGCACCACAGGTGGATAAGGCGCCTTTGATGCGCCTGCAAGAGTTTGCCGATGGTTCGTTGTTGCTGGCACCAACCAAGTCGTATCAAGACATTAAACAAAGTCAAACCTATCAGTATCTTGGCGCCCTCTCAGCAGCTCAAGACGAGCATGAAATCCTACGACTATTGTATGTGGCCATGACCCGTGCCAAGCGACAATTGCACCTAAGCGCCTGTGCACCTCGGGGCGAAAAACCACATACGCGTTCCTTTTTATCTCGACTGCAGACACCATTTGCCTCGATCTTTGATCACTTAGAGACGCCTGAGAGAGAAATCACTGAGCAAAGTGCGCCTGAGTTGTGGCGCTATGCCCAGCTTGGCACCACTGAGCCGTGGCTTGAAGCGGAAGGCGAACACATTCATCATGCCGAGCTGCTGCAGCGCTTGTCGCAATCACGATTGGGTACTTTGGTGCATCAATACTGTGAGCATGAATGGTTTCAGGTGAGCGATCAACACATCGAAGCTCGTTTGCTGGAGCAAGGGTTGGCGCCAGACTACTTGCCCCAGGTCAGAGCCTTATTAGAGAAGACACGTAGCGACACACAGCACTTTGACTGGCTGTTTGCTCCTAGGGAATCGACTCAGGTTGAGGCGGCTTTTGTCAGTCAAACAGGCACGATTGTGATCGATCGTTTATTTATTGATCAAGAGACCTTGTGGGTGATTGACTTCAAAACCGCTGATCTACTACCAGCAGAAAGTCTGTCAGCCTATCAGCAGCGACTAACGCAACAGTACCAAGCACAACTGCGTCATTATCAGCAGGTCTTGTCAGACATCTACGAGCTGCCGATTCGTTGTGCCCTGTATACACCTGCAACCCAACAACTTATTCATATAAGGCTGTAATCATCGCCACTGCATCACAGCCTGCTGCTAGGGCCTGTTGTTGATTCTCTAGGGTGATGCCACCAATGCCAACAATGGGAATCTGCAGCTGTGTTTTGGCCTGAGTCACGGTCTCAAGTGAACAAGGTGTTGCATCAGGCTTGGTGGGCGAGGCAAATAGCGCACCAAAAGCAACATAATCTGCTCCGGCTGCCTGCGCTTTTAACGCCAGTTCAATTTGGTTATAGCAAGAAGCGCCAATCAACACCTGGTCACCCAATTGCGCTCTGGCCTTGGCAATGTTTGTATCATCCTGCCCTAGGTGTACCCCATCCGCCCCCACTTTTTGCGCTAGGTTAATATCATCGTTAATTATAAATACAGTATTATGTAGGCTGCACAGCTGTTTAAGCGCCTTGGCTTCAGTTAGTTTGAGTGCTTGGTCGTCGGTTTTATGGCGATATTGAAGCACATAAGGTTGATGCCGATTGAGCATGCGCTCAATGGCGTCGAGCGCAAGTACCTGGTTGGGCGTTATGGCGTAGATACCTTTCACAATGATAAGTTTTCGATTAAAACGCAATTTATTGATTAGTGGCTTTATTATAGTGGCGATTGCCATTATGTGGCCATCGACCCGCTCGCCAGTTGAATCTCAAACGCCGCAGGCGGACGCGTCGACGACCGAGACAGACTATTTGGAGAAGATTGATGGCTTTGTGTTGCAAGAGTTTGATCAGCAAAATCGTCTGTCTTATCAGGTCGAATCCGAGCAGTACCTGCAGGTGAAAGATCAGCCAGCACTGCTGCTAAAACCCAGAGTGACCACGTATGACCAAAATACCAAGGTGGATTATGTACTGACCTCAGAGTGGGCGCATTATCTCGACAATAGCGCGATTCGCTTTCAAGATAAGGTGCGCCTGCACACTGCCGATGGCAGTGTACACCACATTAAAACCGAGGAATTGTTGGTGGATGTGAATACCAATGATTTAATCAGTCAACAACCCGTCACTTATCTGGGTCAGGGGGTTAACACCTTGTCTCAAGGCATGCACATGCGCACCAAAGATGACCAGCTAACATTGACCGGCGAGGCCAGGCTCAATCAAGACAGCGGCCCGCACTTGCTAACACAAGATCTGCAGGTTGATCAATCGGGCGATCAGCAGCGTTATTATTCGCAGCACCAAACCCAGTATGTCTCGGACACAACGCGCATTGATGCCGAGGGCTTGGACATGGACACGCAAACGCAACAGCTGCAGCTATTGGGTAATTCGGTCATTACACAGGCCTCGGGCTCGGTGATTCAAACCAAGAACCTGCAAGTGGACCAATCTGGCGATCAGGAAGTCTATACCACCAAGGATAAGAT
>CAZMJI010000075.1:0-1688 GCA_964566765.1 uncultured Piscirickettsiaceae bacterium | reverse complement strand
CACTATCAACAGGCGCAACCTGAGCAGACGCGCTTTATTCAGGCGCAGGCCCAAACCATTACCTATTTGATCGATCGTCAGCTGGTTAAATTAAAAGGCAAAGCCCATCTTATCCAAGGCTTTGATTCGTTTAGTGGTGGTTCGTTAGACTACGACATCAAGCAAGACAAGGTCTTGCTAAAGCGTTCCGAGACAGACGACGCGCAGCGTGTACGTTTTAAAATCAAATTGTAAAAAGCAAAACTGCGCACGACAGTTGAGTTTTCGGTAGAATGACTTGAGTTTTTTGTCATTAATATAGAATATAGGAAGAGACAGTTATGTTAGTACAAGATATTATGTCAACCAATGTGAAAACGGTATCACCTGATCAACCGGTTAAAGATATCGCCATTATGATGGTGATGGATCATATTAGTGGTGCACCGGTGGTAGATGAAGATAACAACCTATTGGGCATCATTTCAGAAAAAGACATTTTGCAGCACATGTTTCCAGAGTTAGACGAGATTATGAGCGACAATCACTTTGATTTTGAAAATATGGAACTTAACTACAAAAGCACCATGGGCGCGCGCATTGGCGATTTGATGACCAAAGAAGTGGCGAGCATTGATATTGGCATGCCATGTCTTAAGGCGGCTTCAACCATGTGGCTTAGAAAATTCAGACGAATCCCAGTGACTGAAAACGGCAAGTTGGTCGGTATTGTCAGCATTGGCGATGTACATCGCTCCATCTTTAAAGCCTGCATGACGGCTTAATCAAAGTCCACACAACGACTTAATTTTTCGACTATCCCCTTGGGGATAGTTGGACATATCACCACAAAATAAAGTGGGTAAAAAAGCCCCTCGGTATAATCAGTAGCTTTTTATAAGTACAGGAAAGTGATATGTCAAAACTGGTACCACCACATGGTAGCGACACACTAATGCCATTAGCATTAGAAGGTGACGCGCTAGCAGCAGAATTAGAAAGAGCGAAATCTCTACCACAAATTACTTGTTCTTCTCGTGAGGAAGGCGACATCGTAATGATGGGTATTGGTGGTTTCACCCCACTTGAAGGTTTCATGGGTAAGGCTGACTGGCAAGGTGTTTGTGACAACATGACCATGGCTAACGGTGTATTCTGGCCAATTCCAGTAACACTTTCAACTGACGACGAAGACGTTAAAGCAGGCGACGAGATCGCCCTAGTAAGTTCTAAGACAGGCGACATCGTAGCGACGATGAGCGTGACTGAGAAGTACTCAATCGACAAAGCACACGAGTGCGAGACTGTTTACAAGACCACTGAGATGGCACACCCAGGTGTGGTTATGGTGATGGATCAGGGTAAATACAACCTAGCCGGTCCAATCAAGGTACTATCAGACGGTGGCTTCCCAGCGAAGTACGGCGACTTGTACATGACACCAGCAGAGACACGTGCTTATTTTGACGACAAAGGTTGGTCAACCATTGCCGCTTTCCAAACCCGTAACCCAATGCACCGTTCACACGAATACCTAGCGAAGATCGCGGTTGAGATTTGTGATGGTGTGATGATTCACTCAGTACTAGGTGGCCTAAAGCCAGGCGATATTCCAGCGGAAGTTCGTTCAGAGGCAATCTCGAAGCTAATCGAGAACTACTTTGTAGACAACACAGTACTACAATCAGGTTACCCACTAGACATGCGTT
>CAZMJI010000074.1:0-5104 GCA_964566765.1 uncultured Piscirickettsiaceae bacterium | reverse complement strand
TGTTTAAATCCTGCTGGATGCTGTGCATCAGTTTGGCATCACCACCGTCGTTTGGTAGCATGGACAGGGCTAAGTGGATCTGGGTTAGGGGGGTACGCAGATCATGTGCAATACCCGCTAACAGCACCGTTCTATTGGACAGCAACTCTTGCACCTGTTGGTTCATTTGGTTAAATTGTTGCGTCAGGGTAATCAGCTCTCTCGGACCATTGGCCTGAATCGGCTCAGGCCAATCGCCTTTACCCACGGATTTTGAAGCGTTGTAGAGTCGGTCAATTGGTTTGGTTAGGCGCCTGGTAAGGACGGTGGTGGTGACAATAAGCGCCGCCAAACCGATCAACAAGATAACAAAAAGAGCACGCGGTGGATTCACCCCAATACGCGAGAAAGGAAAGCCAAATCTCAGGTCGGTGTTGGCAGTCGTTAGCGTAACCCAAAACCATTTTTCTCCGTGTTGGTCAAAGCTGGCTTTGGCGGCAATCGGTCTGCCTTGTTCTTGGCCAATGGCGTCGCTTAGCCAATACACATAAGGTGGTATGATAACGCTGTCATCATAGAGCGGCTCATCCTCAGAGTGACTAACAATAAGATTGTACTGTTCGAGCATTTTTTGAGAAAAATCGGCATACTGACTCGGTGTGAGTTGTGCCCATTGCTCGGCAGAAAATAAAATCAGATTGGACAGGTCGTTGGCGGAACGATTGGCCAAGGGAAATAGCATGTAATAGGCAAAAGCCGACAAGGTGACAACTTGCATGGCAATTGAAACCAGAGCAATGGTGGAGAAGGTTTTGTAGAAAAACCCTTTGGATTTTTTTGCTTTTTCTAAGGTCATGAGCCGCTACTAGAGAGTAGATAGCCGGCACCCCAAACGGTTTTTAAATAGGTGGGATTGGCAGGGTCTGGCTCGATTTTCTTTCTGAGTCTGCCGATACAAATGTCCACGCTTCGATCGAACGGGGTGCGCTCATAGCCTTTACTGATCTCCAACAGTTTGTCGCGACTGATGACTTGGTCAATGTTGTTCACCAAAATGTGCAACATATTAAATTCACCGCCAGTTAGATCGATGGGCTGATTGTTCTTGAGAAGTTCGTGCTTGTTGGTATCAAGACAAAAAGGACCAAAATTAAACAAATGCGACGGTGCCGTATTGACCGATTGTTGCGTGTGTCTGCGCAAAACCGTGCGAATTCTGGCTAACAACTCTCTGGGATTAAATGGCTTGGCAAGGTAGTCATCCACGCCGATTTCTAACCCGGTAATTCGATCTGCTTCATCACCTAAGGCAGAGAGAATGATGATGGGAATCTGGGACTGTTGGCGTAGTCGACGCGCAATAGACAGGCCATTTTCGCCTGGCAACATAAGATCTAAGATGATTAGATCGGCCTGGTGGTTTTTTAGGTATTGATCCATCTCAGCGCCGCTGGCAACCGCCGTGACATCAAACCCTTCACCTGCCAAATAAGACTGCAGCAAATCCCTAAGCTTCTTTTCATCATCAACAATCAGTAACTTTTGTGTTTCCATGTCACTTATTATTCATAAAGTTGACGCACCCGGGTAACTGTTACAGCTTTGAAACAATTTGCACAGCTCTTGCGCAAGCCGGTGACATAAAATTAATCTCAACTTAGCAAATAAGTTGTTCGATAGTGGCCAGATCCCTCTTCTCAAATTTAACAAATCTGGCCATAGTCTCCAGGGAGTGGTTGCCCTAAGCAACCCAACTTTTAAAGAACAAGAGCTAAAGCGTCAGTTTGATTGTGGTGCCGCCTTGGTCTGAATTACCAAGCTCAATCTGCCAGCCTCTTTGCTTAGCCAATTGTTCGACAATGGCCAGGCCCAAGCCACTGCCGCCGCTGTTGCGATTGCGCGAACCTTCTAGGCGATAAAACGGCCTAAAGATAGCCTGTCTGTACTGCTTGGGAATGCCTGGGCCTTGGTCACTAATAACAATCGAACTGTTCTTATCATGACAATGCCAGCTAATGTCAATTGGCTGACCTTCGCCATAACGCAGTGCATTTTCAATCAGATTGAAAAGCACACGGTGCAAGGCCGCAGCATAGGTGTTGAATTGGCAATCCTGCGCGCCATTGAGGCGAATGATTTGGGCTTTTTCCACGTCCAATTCAGCCACAATATCGTTCATCAGGTGGTGGATGTTAATGTTGCTTAGGCTGTCATTTTCCAGGCCTTTGGTGAGTTGCATGTATTCTTCAATAATCAACTCCATATTGCTAATAGCCTCTTTAAGCTCGTGGCGTAGCTCATCATCAACTTCTTCTGGTAGCATCTCTAAGGCCAGATTGAGTCGAGTCAGTGGGGTGCGAAGATCGTGTGAGATACCACTTAATAGTACCGTGCGATTCTCGAGTAATGCACGCACATCGGTTGACATTTTATTAAAAGCCTTAGCGGTTTCAGCCAGCTCTTTGGGGCCGGATTCAGACAAAGGATTGGGCATATCACCGCGTCCCACCACGCGAGCTGCTGCCGACAAATCCTTAATGGGTCGAGTGAGTTTTTTCACTAAGATCAAGCTGCCTAAGAGGGTAGTGGCCAGCAGCATAAAGGCTAAAGATAGGGCGACATAAGGCAGTGGGGTGTTGATGCGCTTAAGGTCAAAACCAATTCTAACTTGCTCGTTGGCAATGTCGATATCAATCCAATGTCGATCACGTTTATCCAGCTGGTGGGCAATCACCACATGCGAGTTTAGATGTTCAGAGAGTAGACGTTGCATGTGGCGCAGTCGCGGATGATCTAGGTGTCTCACCATTAATGACTCTTCTCCCGTGCCCCAAAATAGTTGATGCGTACCGGAGAGTTCATCAATAAAGTCTTGTCGAGTCTCTGGCGGTAGCTCCACATAGGTTTGGGCAGCCAAGACAATTAACGCCGACAGATCCTCAGTATTTTTCTTGCCAACCGGTTTAACAATAAAGTTACCCACAATAATCGCAGCCACTAAGGTGAATACCAGCATGGTGATGGAGATAATCAGTGCAGTGCGGCTAAACAGGGTTTTACTCATGCGCCATGATCTCCACCCGGGGTAAAGCGATAGCCAATACCGCGTGCTGTACGAATAAATTGAGGCTTATTAGGATTGGCCTCTATCTTCTTTCTTAGACGTGCCACGCGCACATCGATGGAACGATCAAACGGATCTCGTTCAATGCCAGAGAGTTGATCCAGCATAAAGTCTCGACTCATCGGATGATTGGGGTGGTTGATAAACAACCTAAGCAGCTCGGTATCGGCATGACCCAGCTTAATCTCTTGATCGTCTCGTGTTAGGATCAGTGCATCTTGATCAAAGCAGTAAGCACCAAAGTTAAAGGTTTTGTCGCTGGTTTTATCTGCGCTATGGTTGTAGTTAGAGCGTCGTAATAGGGCATTGATGCGTGCCAGTAATTCTCTAGGATTAAAGGGCTTGGGCAAGTAATCATCAGCACCCATCTCCAGGCCAATAATACGATCAATGTCTTCGCCTTTGGCGGTTAGCATCATAATTGGCAGATTGGAGCTGCCGCGCAGCCGTCTGGCAATCGACAAGCCGTCTTCACCAGGTAGCATCAGGTCCAACAAGATCAAGTCAGGCTGTTGATTAGACAGCCAAGCATCCATTTCCAGCGCATCGCCGACACAGTGACTGTCAAAACCCTGTTCGTTTAGATAACGCGTGAGCATTCGACAAATACCCGGGTCGTCGTCGACAATTAAGATGCGTTTGTTTTCGTTCATGAGGCTGATTATACGTTAGTGTTTTTACCGCCAAGCATGGTTACATTTGGTAACAAAAAGACACCAAATGATAGATCTTGGAAACACCGCTGTTACACAAGCGTCCTATACTGACACCATCTTTAACAACCAATGGAGAAAAACCCATGAAAAAATTAATCATTCTTGCAACCGTATCAACACTCAGCCTTGGCGCTTATGCGGTGGCGCAAACACCAGCTGAATTGGCAGCACAATTTCAAAGTCTGCAAGAGCGTGTACATGCTATGACACCTGAGCAGAGAACAGAGTTTAAACAAATGATGCGTGAGAAGATGCAGCATATGTCAGCAGAAGACAAGCAGCTGTTTAAAGCCAACAAGCGCTGGGGCAAAGACAAACATTGCAATCGTTCAGATAAGCGCGGCTGGTGGGATAAGGCTCGTCATAAAATGAACCATGTTTTTGATAAGGAGCGTGGCGACTGTCAACATGGTCGTGGTAAAGAGCATTATCATGACAAGGCGCACCAAGGTAAGTACTGCGATCATAAGTAAGCTGTATGCGTCAGTCTGCTACAACTTTGGGTATATGGGTGGCAATCTCTAGCGCCTACCTGCCTGCTGCTTATGCACAGGATAGTGGCCTAAGGATGCAGCAGTTACATACTCGAGTGCAAACGCCTCTGACGCTTAAATCCCAGAGTGGGGCGTCAGAGAAAACAGTTCTGCCAAAGGCAGGTGAATGCAATGGTGAGAAGCCCGATAAGGGCAAATACGATAGAAAAAAACGCTATGGCTATGGACATGGCTATGGCAAACGACAATAGGAGAGTATTCAGTGAAAACTAAGCGATGGTTATGGGTATGGTTATTACCTGTGTCAGCTTTGGCGCTGGTAGAGCAGGCCGAGGTGCTAAGCGTTGACACCGTGACAAAAATACAAACAGAGCGCACCCCTTATCAGCATTGCTATAGCGAAGAGGTGCCAATTTATAGCGATCGGCATCGTCCTTCACACACCCCAGAGATTGTAGGTGGCATTTTAGGTGGCGTGATCGGCAATCAGTTTGGCCGTGGTCGTGCCAAACCTGTTACTACCGCAGCTGGTACACTTTTAGGGGCTTCGATTGCACATGATGCCAATCGCCCTAAAGGGCGAGAGATCGTGGGTTATCGGCAAATTGAGCGTTGCGAGACGCGTTATCGACTGGAAGAGCAGGAAGTAGTTGACCACTACCTGGTGACCGTGCACTATAACGGACGAAAGCGTATCTTTGAATCCACTACCAAGCCTGGCGACACCATCGAGATTGAAATCTTACCCAAGCAGTAAGCAGGCTTAATCGCACCAAGAGCGAGATAAATTT
>CAZMJI010000073.1:0-5204 GCA_964566765.1 uncultured Piscirickettsiaceae bacterium | reverse complement strand
GTGGGTAAACCCACCAGCAGGTTCTTTCTATGAAACTTACAAGAAAGACCTAGATGCAATCAACGAACAAATTGCACCGGCACTACAATACCAGTCATAAGAAAAAATCATTCTGATTGGTTGTAAAGCCCCATTTTGGGGCTTTTTTGTTTAATGGACCTAACGAATTAATACACATCATGTCATACTTAATGTCAAACTACTTACCCCTAGACGTTAGCTTTGCTAGCGGTCGCGGCTGCTATGTGTTTGATGAAAGCGGTCAAGCCTATTTGGACGCGCTCTCAGGCGTTGGTGTGGTGAATCTGGGCCATTGTCATCCCAAGGTAACGCAAGCCATTCAACAGCAGGCCGACACCTTGTTACACACCAGTAATTGGTACAAAATCGGACAGCAAGAAGTGCTGGCGGAAAAACTCTGCGTCTTGGCACAAATGGACAAGGCCTTTTTTGCCAACTCAGGCGCTGAAGCAAACGAAGCAGCCATCAAGATCACTCGCCTATACGCACAAAGTAAGCACATTGACACCCCGGTTGTGATTACCGCCAATCGCAGTTTTCATGGTCGCACCATGGCAGCGCTCAGTGCAACTGGCAATGAGAAAGTGCAAGCTGGCTTTTCGCCACTGGTAGAAAAGTTCATCCATGTTGATTTTAATGATATGGCGGCACTTGAGGCTCATAGCGATAACGCCAATGTGGTGGCGGTGATGTTAGAGCCGATCCAGGGTGAAAGCGGTGTGATTATTCCGGATCAGGATTATCTGAATCAGGTGCAGGCGTTGTGTCAGCAAAATGACTGGCTACTGGTCTTAGACGAAGTACAAACCGGTATCGGTCGTACTGGCGCCCTATTTGCGCATCAGCATAATGGCTTAACACCTGATGTCTTAACCTTGGCCAAAGGTTTGGGCAATGGTGTGCCAATTGGCGCCTGTCTGGCCAAGGGTAAAGCGGCTGAACTATTAACCCCAGGTACCCATGGTTCCACTTTTGGTGGAAATCCTTTGGTTTGCGCGGTAGCCAATACCGTACTCGATACCATTGAAGATGAGCAGATTCTTGATAATGCAAAGACGATTGGCACATACATCAAAACCCAATTGTCTCAAGCACTATCAGATACTGACAAAGTGATTGAGATCCGTCAACAAGGCATGATGATTGCCATTGAATTGACTGTAGACACCTCAACCCTGCTCAAGCAGGCATTGGATGAGCATCAACTGCTCATTAATGTTACTGGTCAAGCCATTCGTCTATTACCACCACTGGTAATGACGCATGAAGAAGCAGACCTACTGATTAACAAAGTAACGCAACTAATCAACAACGCCTAGTAAGGCAGGAGTGATGATGACTAAGCATTTTATTAACCTAGACGATCTATCAAGAGAAACACTGCAGTCGATTATTGATAATGCCATTAGCCTAAAGCAGCAGCATAAGGCTGGTGAGATTAATAAGACACTAGAGAACAAAACTTTGGCGATGATTTTTGATAAATCTTCAACGCGTACACGCGTGTCGTTTGAAGCAGGCATGACACAATTAGGTGGTCACGCCCTATTTTTATCCGATAGAGATATTCAAATTGGTCGTGGTGAGCCGATTACCGATAGTGCGATTGTGATTAGCTCTATGGTGGATGCGGTGATGCTGCGCATCTCTTCACACGAAGACATTAGCACCTTTGCCAAGCACTCTTCGGTGCCGGTGATCAACGCCCTATCGGATGATTCCCACCCCTGTCAGCTACTGGCCGATGTAATGACTTACCAGGAAAACGTGGGGCCAATCGAGGGCAAAACCATTGCTTGGATTGGTGATGGCAACAACATGTGTCAAAGCTATATGCAGGCCGCACACGCCTTTGGCTTTACCTTAAACATCGCCACCCCGGTGGGCTACGAGCCAGCGGCTGAATTTGTGGAAAAATACGCGCATTGCATCAATCTAAGCAACGACATTAATGCAGCTTGTCGTGACGTCGACTTTGTGGTGACCGATGTTTGGGCCTCCATGGGTCAAGAAGATGAGCAAGCCAAACGTGAGGCGGCGTTTAAAGATTTCCAAGTGGATGAAGCGCTAATGGCACAGGCCAAAGAGGATGCTATCTTTATGCACTGTCTACCCGCGCACCGTGGTGAAGAAGTCTCTGCTGGGGTGATTGATGGCAAGCAAAGCTTGGTTTGGAAAGAGGCTGAGAACCGCCTGCACGCACAAAAGGCGCTACTGCTGTATCTACTGGGCTAATCTTGATCTAGTTTATCCATGGCTTCTTGGTAGAACTTAACGCCACGTTCAACCTTTTCTCGCCCTCTAGATAAGCGCCAGCGATTGGTGTCTCTAAGTGAATACACACAACCACAATACTCTTGTTGATAGAATTCCTCGCGCTTAGAGAGTTCTAACATGCGTGAAGAGCCGCCCTGCTTGCGCCAATTAAAATCCCAGTAGTCAATCTCCTCAAACGGTGCTACCGCGCGCTCACCGCAACCATTGATTTGATTCATGTCTTTCCAGCGGGAAATACCTAAGGTTGATGAGATGAGCTTAAAGCCGTGCGCTTGCGCGTATTGCGCGGTCACCTCAAAACGCATGTCAAAGCAGGTGGTGCAACGTGCACCACGCTCTGGCTCGTCTTCTTGGCCCTTAACGCGCTCAAACCAATCGTCTTTGTTGTAATCCGCATCCACAAATGGCATGCCCAGCTTCTCAGCAAAGCGAATATTCTCTTTTTTTCTCAACTCATACTCTTCAACCGGGTGAATGTTTGGGTTGTAGAAAAAAATCGTAGTGTCAATCTTGGATGCGGCTAATGCTTCCATGATCTCACCAGCACAAGGGGCGCAGCAAGAATGCAGCAGCAGCTTGTCTTCGCCATTTGGGGTTTGTAGCTTGGGGCGCTCATAACCCGCTAGGGAATAATCTACTTTAGGCATGACTGTAGTTGCTTTAACACTTCCCAAGCTTCGCGCTTAAGCTCAGGTTTTACCAGAATGGCTTCAGGATGTTCAGCCCTAAAAACAGGCAGTGCCTGCTTAGGAATGTCGCAACCCATACTTAAGATGCTTTGTGCTTGGTAGTCTAAAAGCGCCTTATCCAAAGCACCCTCTTGCAAGTTAACCAGTGCCACCTCGTTGGCGTTTAAGCCAATAGCTGAAAGCATCTTAAATAGAAAATCTTGCACTTCGCCCGCTTGGCAAAATGAGTCATTAGTAGCATGCGCTTCCACGATCAAACATTTGATTGGCTTAGCAGGCGTCTCTGACACCTCTTGTTGGCGATATAAATACGCTGGTATGCCCAGCGTATCTAAATATTTGTCGCGCAAGGTCTGCAAGACTACACCTGAGGATGGGCGCGATTGTGTGCTGCTAACACCTTGTTTACGCCATGTACATAAGCTTTGGCACTGGCAGTAATGATGTCGGTGTCTGCACCTTGACCATTAACGATACGACCTTCGTGCTCTAAGCGTACATTCACCTCGCCTAGGGCGTCGGTACCTTGCGTCACGTTAGAAACCGAATACAACTGCAGATTCATATCCACATCGACCAAGCTGTTAATCGCACTAAAGGTGGCATCAACCGCACCGGCAGTTTGGGCGCTGGCGGTTTTCTCTTCACCGTCGATTGATAGAACCACGGTGGCCGAGTTTTGCTCACCAGTTTCCGTGCAAACTTTTAGTGACACTAACTTAATGCTCTCATTTTCTTCCATTTGTGCTTCAGACACCAAAGCTTGTAGGTCTTCATCAAAGATCTCATGCTTCTTATCTGCCAAGTCTTTAAAGCGTCTGAAAGCGTCGTTTAAGCTCTCTTCAGAATCGAATTCCACGCCTAACTCGCTGAGTCTGGCTTTAAAGGCATTACGACCGGAGTGCTTACCCAAAACCAACTGATTAGCATTCCAACCCACATCTTCAGCACGCATAATCTCATAAGTCTCACGATGCTTTAGTACGCCATCCTGGTGAATGCCAGCCTCATGCGCAAACGCATTGGCACCGACAATAGCCTTATTCGGCTGCACAATAAAACCGGTCACACTAGAGACCAATCTTGAAGCCGGTAGAATCTGCGTGGTGTCAATACCAGTGTCACAATCAAAGATGTCCTGACGTGTTCTCACCGCCATGACCACTTCTTCTAGCGAGGTATTGCCTGCGCGCTCACCAAGGCCGTTAATCGTACACTCAACCTGGCGCGCACCATTGAGTACCGCTGATAGTGAGTTGGCCACCGCCAAGCCTAAGTCATTATGACAATGGGCTGAGAAAATGGCCTTGTCTGAGTTCGGCACACGCTCAATCAATGCGCGCATGGTATTGCCAAACTGGTGTGGGATGTTGTAGCCCACGGTATCTGGAATGTTAATCGTGGTCGCGCCTGCATCAATCGCCGCTTCGATCACACGACACAAGAAGTCCTCATCACTACGACCCGCATCTTCGGGTGAGAATTCCACATTATCGGTATATTGGCGTGCACGCTTAACCGCATGTACCGCTTGTGCCACCACCTCGTCAGGGGTCATGTTCAGCTTCATCTTCATGTGAATATCTGAAGTGGCAATAAAGGTATGAATACGCGATGAATTGGCGTCTTTTAATGCCTCACCAGCACGGTCAATATCCTTGTCTAGCGCTCGAGCCAATGAGCAAATGGTGGAATCTTTAACCGCATTGGCCACCGCTTTCACCGCTTCAAAATCGCCAGGTGAGGCGATGGCAAAACCAGCTTCGATCACATCAACACGCATCTTCTCTAGCACTTTGGCGATGCGTACCTTTTCATCTTTGGTCATTGAGGCGCCTGGCGACTGCTCACCATCACGCAAGGTTGTATCAAAAATAATTAATTTGTCAGACATTTAAGTCTCCTTAGTTCGGATTTGGGTATAGAGTTTGATTGATGTTATAGGCCTTTCAGCCGTGCGATAGAGTATTTGCCTTAAGGCAGTAGTCGCAATAAAGCCAGGAGTGTGTCCTTAGAATGGATATGAGTTAGCTTGTTCATCATAAGCAGAATTATAAAGCAAGTTATCCGGCTTTAGCGCGTTTTTTCTCTAAGCGTCTTTGCCTAAGACCAATTAAGGTCATAACCATGCCTGAGAGCGCATACAACAAGAAGAAGGTAAATAAAATGGCACTTGGCCAAATGGTAATCACAATGATGATTAAGGTCGCCAGTAAT
>CAZMJI010000072.1:0-5216 GCA_964566765.1 uncultured Piscirickettsiaceae bacterium | reverse complement strand
CCTACTAGGTACCACCGACCTGATTGTAACCACCACGGGTAATATTAACGTTTGCGACGCACCAATGCTACAAAGTGCCAAAGCAGGCTGTGTGGTTTGTAATATTGGTCACTTTGATAATGAAATTGACACTCAGTACATGCGCGACAACTGGCAATGGGACGAGGTTAAGCCTCAGGTCCATCGTGTGTATCGTAGCGACAGCAAAGAAGATTATCTGATCCTACTATCAGAGGGTCGCTTGGTCAATCTGGGTAACGCCACTGGCCACCCATCGCGCATTATGGACGGTTCGTTCGCCAACCAAGTCTTGGCGCAAATGTATCTATACGACCAAAAATTTGCCAACCTACCTGAAGGCGCCAAAGGTGAAAACATCTTTGTTAAAGTGCTGCCGAAGAAGTTGGACGAAGAAGTGGCAGCAGGTATGGTCAGCGGCTTTGGCGGTGTGCTAACGCAAATGACTGAGATGCAGGCTGACTATATCAACACGCCAAAAGAAGGTCCATTTAAGCCAGAGTCTTACAAATATTAATCTTGGACGGGCGGGCGCCCGTCTAAGGCTCTGATGTTATGATCGATCCTATTTTCACCTCGCGTGAAGCATTTGAACAGGCCTTTAATCAGGGCCTGTCAACCCTGCTCGAATCTGACGAACTGGGTGTTTTTATTCTGCTATTGGCCAACGCCAACAATGACGACCAGCTCTGGTCGCAGCTACAACCCAAACTAAGGGCGAAGCTTATTCAACTGCATGAGAACCAAGTGCAAGGTGCGCCAGATGATAGGGCTGTATTTGAGCAGTTGCTAGCGATGGATCTAGATGCGCTTGGCACCACGCAAACCAAACCATTGGGAAAGTTTGAACTGCAATACAACCCGCTTCGTGCCCTCAGACCTAAGCGCATGTCTGAGGTTAGCACCCAGGGTGTATCTCAAGCCTTTGACCCACAGGGGTTTAACTTTAATAAAGCGTTTTTACAAAAAGAGCTGTTTTTCAAGGGCGCTGTCTTTGGTAAGGATGTATCGCTGTTTTATAACAAGTTTCCCTTTGCCAAGCTACACGGCCTGGTGGTGGTTGAGGCGGACAAAGAGCATCCGCAACGACTGACCTATGAACTGCATCAGTTTGCCTGGATGATGGCTAATGCGCTGGGTTTATCCATACCCGGCTTTACCCTGGCTTATAACGCGTATGGCGCTTATGCCTCAGTGAATCACTTCCACTTGCAATGCTTTGTGCGCACGGAACCACTACCGATTGAGCTGGATGAAAAATACCCGCTGGTGCACTACTGGTTTGGCTCGATTGGTGATGCCTGGCAGTTTATTGAGGCTTTGCATGCAGACGAGCAGCCTTATCATCTGATCTATAAAGAGCATAAGGTTCTGGTGGTGGTTAGACAGCGTCAGGATGACTACACTCATGCTGACTGGACCTCGGGTTATGCCTGGTATGAAGCCTGTGGTGGTGTTTGCACCTCTAGTCAGGCGGATTTTGACACACTGAGTGAATCGGTACTCAGTGCTGAGCTGGCCAAGCTCAAAATTGAAT
Source organism: uncultured Piscirickettsiaceae bacterium (assembly GCA_964566765.1). Lineage (GTDB taxonomy): Bacteria > Pseudomonadota > Gammaproteobacteria > PS1 > Pseudothioglobaceae > Thioglobus_B. Next base: position 3,661 of record CAZMJI010000072.1, on the reverse strand, counting down.
AACCGCTTAAAGTTTAGTACTTTAGTAAATTATTAGAATTCTCAAGTTCTTTTTTGCTAGAATGAGTGCATCGAAAACGTTTGATTCTCCATCGCGTTTTTGGTACTTGGGGCTTGTTTCGTTCTTCTCACACTATTCAAGGCAGGCCCCAAACTAACTGACAATTAGAGCGATTAAGCCTCAGTGATGCGGTAAAATTTTCGTTATTTGTTGATTCTGCTTCATTCGCTGATATGTCGATCTCTGATTTAGATGCCACAGCATCGTTTCAAAACCTGATTTTAAAACTACAAGCCTTTTGGGCAGAAAAAGGCTGCACCTTACTACAGCCGTTTGACATGGAGATGGGTGCAGGCACCTTTCATCCGGCCACATTTTTGCGCGCCATTGGTCCAGAGCCTTGGCAAACGGCTTACGTTCAACCGTCTCGCCGACCAACCGATGGTCGCTATGGTGAAAACCCCAATCGCCTGCAGCACTACTATCAGTTTCAGGTGCTATTAAAGCCTTCGCCGAGTGATATTCAAGACCTGTATCTAGAGTCACTCACACAGATTGGTATCGACCTAACCAAGCACGATGTGCGCTTTGTAGAAGACAACTGGGAGTCACCAACCTTGGGCGCCTGGGGTCTGGGCTGGGAAGTTTGGTTAAATGGCATGGAGGTCTCGCAATTTACTTACTTCCAACAAGTCGGTGGCCTAAGCTGCAAACCGGTCTCGGGTGAGTTGACTTACGGCTTAGAGCGCCTGGCGATGTACTTGCAAGGTGTCGATTCTGTGTTTGACTTGGTTTGGGTTGAGGGTGTGACCTATGGTGACGTGTTCCATCAAAACGAAGTGGAGCAGTCAACCTACAACTTCGAAATTGCTGATACCGAGGTATTGTTCAGACAATTCGATGAAGCAGAACAAATGAATGCACAGTTAATTGAAAAGGGCTTGGCCTATCCAGCTTATGAGCAAGTGATGAAGGCTTCGCATCTGTTTAACTTGCTGGATGCACGTCATGCCATCAGTGTCACCGATCGCGCCAGATTTATTCGTCGCGTGCGTGCCATGAGTCAAAAAGTGGCGCAAACTTACTACGATTCTCGAGAAGCACTGGGCTTCCCGATGTTAAACAAATAAATGGGTATTTTTTCCAAGCTGTATTTAAAAATTTTAAATTGGGCTGAGAAGAAATACGCAATCCACTATCTGTCAGCACTCAGTCTATTAGAGTCTTGCGTGCTACCCTATCCACCACCTGATGTACTGTTAGCGCCGATTGCGCTGAAAAATCCACGTCGTGCGTATTATGTTGCTTTTATCACCACACTATTCTCAGTGATTGGCGGCCTGATTGGCTATTTTCTAGGGGAAGTATTATTGCAATTCTTGCTTAACTATAACGTGATTAAAACCGCTCAACTCACTGAGATTGAAGCTTTGTTTGCCACTTATGGTATTTGGATGGTGGCAATCGCCGCCTTTAGCCCCATTCCTTACAAATTGGCTACCATCAGTGCAGGTGTGGCTGGCATGGCACTGCTGCCGTTTATCCTTATCTCATTCATTGGACGTGGCGCACGTTATTTTTTGGTGGCCGCCCTGGTTAGAGCTTACGGAGAGTCGTGTGACCAATGGTTACAACGCTACATTGACCGCCTGGGTTATGGTTTAATTGTCTTGGTAACTATTGGAGTTTGGTATGCACAATAAATTACTCATATTAATGTTTATGCTGGTCTTAGGCGGCTGCAATACCCCTTCTCTAACCAACACCAATCGAGTTGAGGTAATTGACAGACCGATTAACGCACCATCGAGCGTTGTACAAACCATCAGCCAACCCACACAGGACACAGCACCAAAGTTTTACACCAGCTATAGCGAGACCCAGTCTGACAGCACCAACGTAGCAACACCCGCTGAGCAAAAGACAGCGAGCACCAGTGTGCCGAGTAGTGCACCCAGAACCTGGGTCAGACCAGTCAATGCTCAGATTAGCCAGACTTATTCCAAAGCTCACCCAGGGCTAAGCTTTAATACCAAAGTCGGCACAGCTGTTGGCGCAATTCGCGAAGGCAAGGTAATCTATAGCAGCGACAACATGGTGATGCTTAGACATACCTTAGGGTTTTATTCCATTTACCACCACATCAAGCCTCAAGTAACAGATGATCAAAGCCTGATTCAATCGCAGGTATTGGGCAGCACTACTGACAAAGCGCTATATGTTGAGATGAAAAAGTTTAAGGATTTGATTAATCCAATGCCTTATCTAAAATAACCTATAATCGGGACTATGACTGAGCTACTAAACAACGTTGATACTTATCAAGCACTGGGTATTGCACTGGCTCTCGCGCTGGTATCTCACTTTGTTCTGGGCTTATTTCTCAACAAGGTTTTATCGCACGCTGGTAAAACCAAAAACCAATTAGATGACCATATTTTAAAGGCAATCTCAGCACCACTAAAGGTACTGGTTTGGTTTGTGTGGCTGTACTTCTCGGTGTATGCACTACAAGGCGAGTTTGAGGTCTTAGGTCTATTAGCCGAATACATCGACATCACCCCAATCTTTATCATCACCTGGGGTCTGGTTCGTGTCATTAGTGAGATTGAAAGCTACTTAATTACCAAGGGCAGTGGCGTTGATGCAGATTCGGTTCGACTGTTCTCGCGCCTGGTTAAAATCTTAATTATTGTGGCTATTTTGCTGGGTATTGCACAGTATCTAGGCTTCTCTATCTCCAGTATTTTGACCTTTGGTGGTGTGGGTGGCGTGGTAGCTGGCTTTGCTGCCAAAGACATGTTGGCCAATATTTTTGGCGGCTTAATGATCCAGCTCGATAAACCGTTTTCAACCGGTGATTGGATTCGCTCAGGCGAGTTTGAAGGCACGGTTGAGAAAATTGGCTGGCGCATGACCCGCATTCGCACCTTTAGCAAAAATCCAGTCTACATTCCCAATTCTATCTTTGCTTCCATGCCAATTGAGACGCCATCGCGCATGACCAATCGCCGTATTAGTGAAGTGATTGGCATTCGCTATGACGATATCACGCAGATGCCAGCCATTGTCGAAGAAGTTGAGCAAATGCTGAAAACCCATCAGGACGTTGATCAAACGCAATCTTTACGTGTTTACTTCAACTACTTTAACGCCTCGTCAATTGACTTTAACGTGTATTGCTTTACCAATACCACCGATAAGACGCAGTATCACCGAGTCAAGCAGGCTATTTTGCTCAGCGTGGCTGATATCATTGCCAAGCATCAGGCTGAGATTGCCTACCCAACGCAAACCCTACACATTCAACAATAAACGCTTATGCAAAAGTTGCACATTCGCACCTTTGGGTGTCAGATGAACGAATACGATTCTCAAAAGATGATCGACCTACTCAAGCATTCGCATGGTCTAAGCTTGACTGAAGACGCCAATGAGGCCGATGTACTGCTGCTGAACACTTGCTCCATTCGCGAAAAAGCGCAAGAAAAATTGTTTCATCAACTGGGTCGTTGGAAAAAGCTTAAAGAGAATAATCCACAACTGGTGATTGGCGTGGGTGGCTGCGTCGCCTCACAAGAAGGTGAGCTGATTCTCAAACGCGCCCCTTATGTGGATGTGATTTTTGGCCCACAAACCTTGCATCGCCTGCCGCATATGA
>CAZMJI010000071.1:0-5328 GCA_964566765.1 uncultured Piscirickettsiaceae bacterium | reverse complement strand
GGCCATGGAGATCATTCTTTATCCAATCATTAAGAAGATGATTCAAGAGCGATAAAGCGCTTATCTTAAACCAATAAAAAAGCCCCGGTCAATAGGCCGGGGCTTTTTTATTGGGTGAATTTAATGTGGTTTACTTAACCACAATATTCACCAGTTTGTTAGGCACAACAATCACCTTAACCACGGTATTGTCTTGGGTGAATTTGGCCACGTTTTCGTCCGCTAGGGCTTGTGCTTCAACTTGGGCTGCATCTGCCCCCGCCTCGCACAAAATCTTAGCACGCAGCTTGCCGTTCACCTGAACCACAATCTGCACCTCGTCTTGTTTCAGTGCGTTTTCATCAACCTTAGGCCAGCTGCTGTCCACAATCGCTGCCTGTTGCCCCAGTTGTTGGTACAAGTAGTGACAAATGTGCGGGGTAATCGGGCTTAAGGCGCGCAGAATAATATCAACCGCTTCATAACGTACCGCCAAAGATTGCGCGTCTGACTCGAGCATCTTGCCCACTGAATTGGTGAGCTCCATCAGCGCTGCAATGGCTGTGTTGAATGAGTGACGTCGATCAATATCATCGCTGATCTTCTGCAGTGTTTGGTGTACTTTGGTTCTTAATTCCTTTTGTGCCTTGTTAAGCTGATCGGTCATTAGGGTTGGTGCTGTATCACCGTCTAAGTCCTCTACCAGGGCGTGCACCAGACGATAGACCTTGTTAACGAAGCGGTGTGAGCCTTCCAGTCCTGAATCACTCCACTCCAGGTCTTGCGTTGGTGGCGCGGCAAATAGAATGAATAAGCGAACCGTGTCCGCACCGTATTTGGCAATCATCTCTTGCGGGTCTACGGTATTACCCTTGGATTTACTCATCTTCGCGCCATCTTTAAGCACCATACCTTGTGTTAACAGGTTCTTAAATGGCTCATCATTGCTAATTAAGCCCTCGTCACGCAGTAATTTGTTAAAGAAACGCGCATACAGCAGGTGCAAAATCGCATGTTCAATACCACCAATATACTGGTCAACACCGCCGGCTAGCCAGTAGTCAGCGCGCTCATCAAGCATGGCATTGTCGCTATCCCTACAGGCGTAGCGAGCAAAATACCAAGAAGACTCGAAAAAGGTGTCAAAGGTATCGGTTTCACGCTCAGCTGCGCCACCGCATTTAGGGCAGGTGGTGTTGTAGAATTCCGGCATTTTTTTAATCGGTGAGCCGACACCATCAAAGGTCACATCTTCGGGTAAAACCACTGGTAGATCAGCCTCAGGCACACTGACCGCGCCACAATCTGGGCAATTGATGATTGGAATCGGGCAGCCCCAATAGCGTTGGCGCGACACACCCCAATCTCTTAGGCGGTAGTTGGTTTGTTTGCTGCCCTTGTTGTCAGCCTCTAGCTTGTTGGCGATGGCCTCAAAGGCTTGATTGAAATCCAAGCCGTCAAATTCGCCTGAGTTAAACAACACACCTTTGTCGGTAAAAGCGGCTTCAGTGGTATCGACATCGCCATCAACTGGCTTAATGACGTTTTTAATGGCAATGTTGTATTTTTGTGCAAAGGCGTGATCACGCTCATCGTGCGCCGGTACACTCATCACCGCACCGGTACCATAGCCCATGAGTACAAAATTGGCAATCCAAATCTCAACCGCTTCACCGGTGATTGGATGGGTGCAAGTAAGCCCCGAGTTAATGCCTTTTTTCTCCATGGTTTCCATTGCCGCTTCGCTGGTTTCCATGGTTTTGCACTCGTCAATAAAGGCTTGAATTTGGGTATTGTTTTTACCGGCTTCTAGTGCCAACGGGTGCTCACTGGCAATGGCCAAATACGTCACACCCATCAAGGTGTCTGGACGTGTGGTATAAACCTTCAGCGCCTCACCACTCTCCAGAGCGAAATCAATCTCCAGACCAATCGACTTACCAATCCAGTTCTTCTGCATGGTTTTAACCGCTTCAGGCCAGCCTTCTAGCGTGTCTAGATCGCCCAGCAATTCATCGGCATAGTCGGTGATGCGCATAAAGTATTGCGCAATTTCTTTTTTCTCAATCAGCGCGTCTGAGCGCCAACCGCGACCATCGATCACCTGCTCATTGGCCAGTACGGTTTGATCAACCGGATCCCAGTTAACCACTGAATTTTTCTTGTACACCAGGCCTTTGTCAAACAGCTTGGTAAACAGCCACTGCTCCCATTTGTAGTATTTCGGATGGCAGGTGGCCAACTCTCGAGACCAATCATAACCAAAGCCCAATTGGTTTAACTGCTCTTTCATGTACTCAATATTGGCATAAGTCCATTTGGCTGGCGCCACTTGGTTTTTAAGCGCAGCATTTTCAGCTGGTAGGCCAAACGCATCCCAGCCAATCGGCTGCATCACGTTTTTGCCCTGCATTTTCTGGAAGCGGCTAATCACATCACCAATCGAGTAGTTACGCACATGGCCCATGTGTAGCTTACCCGACGGGTATGGGAACATGCTCAGACAATAGTATTTTTCTTTGTCGTTGTCCTCAACCACGGTAAAGGAGTTGTTGTCCAACCAAAATTGTTGCGCCTGTTGTTCAATGGCTTTTGCGTTGTAATCTTGCTGCATCGTATCTAGGAGTGTTGTTTATTTGCAACCCGTGTCGCACTGGGAAATGTTCGAGTTTAGTGACAAGGTGCCGACCAATTGGTCCACGCTGTCCAGCTGGTTGTCGATTAGATATTGACTAATGCCGTCGTTAATCTTGTTGCACACCAGCGGGTCGTAAAACAGCGAAGTGCCCACACCGACCGTGGCCGCACCGGCAATGATAAATTCCAGCGCATCTTCGGCTGAGGCGATGCCGCCTTGGCCAATAATCGGCACATTGTATTGCTTGCTGACCTGATAGACCTGGTGCACCTTAAGTAGCGCTACCGGCTTAATCGCAGGACCTGATAGACCACCCTGGTTGTTACCAATAATCGGCTGACGTTTGTTAATGTCAATGGCCATGCCCATCAGCGTGTTAATCACCGCCAAACCATCAGTACCCGCATCAATACAACGCTGCGCACTCAGTGCAATGTCAGTTTGGTTGGGCGAAAGCTTGGTAATCAGCGGCTTAGAGGTGTTTTGTCGGCAAATCTCTACCACGCGATAAGACATGTCGGGGTCGTTACCAAAGGCCACACCACCTTCTTTGACGTTTGGACAGGAGATGTTGATCTCAATGGCGTCAATATCGGTGTCATCAAAACGCTTGGCAATCTCGCCATAATCTTCCACAGAGGAGCCTGAGATGTTGATGATAAACTTGGTTTCTGAACGATCCAAAGTCGGCATAATCTCATTGATAACCTTGTCAGCCCCTGGGTTTTGCAAACCAATGGCGTTAATCATGCCGTTAGGCGTTTCAATCACGCGGTGTGGCTGGTTACCAAGACGCGGCTCTAAGGTGGTGCCTTTTAGGCAAATTGCACCCACATCAGTATTAGAGAAGCCTTCAACACGCGTGTATTCTTCGCCGAAGCCGACACAGCCAGAAAGTAGAACAATGGGAGAGTCGAGCTCAACGCCACAAAAGTTGGTTTTTAAATTATCATGCATGCGCGTTATTATACGGTAAAGCGCTACTTTTTTTAAATGCTAAAATGAGCAACTCATGTTATAAAAGGCAATTATGAACACAGGTATTTTTATCACTGGTAGCGGCACCGATGTTGGCAAAACTTTTATTGCCAAACGTCTGGTTAAGGCCTTAAGCGAGCATCGCGTTGTCAGCGTTAGAAAGCCGGTGGAGAGCGACTGCCGCCTAGAAGGTGGCGAATTGCTCACCAAGGATGCTGCAGCACTGCAGGCGCTGAGCAATGCTGGTGAAAGTATCGATCAGGTTTGTCCTTATCGCTTTGCCCTATGCGCCTCGCCAGAATTGGCCGCTAAGGCAGATGATCAAACGCTGGACTTAGCGCAGCTGGTGGCGGCTTCTCAGGCGCCAAATTTCGTGCTGGTTGAGGGTGCTGGCGGCCTCTACTCACCGATTGCACAGCAAGCGCTAAATATCGACCTGGCCAAGGCCCTGGAGTTGCCACTGATCCTGGTGGTCAAAGATGAATTGGGTGCCATCAATCAGGCGCTACTCACCGATACCGCAGCCCAATCTGCAGGTTTGCGTGTATTGGCCATCGTACTCAATCAGTTCGAACCCAATGCCTTGGCCAATGATCAGGCCATTGTGCAGTACACAGACACACCGGTGGTGCTGTATCAGGGCGACGACGCCGAGTTTGCTAAGCAGATGCTGGGATTAATCGAGCAGGGTTAGACCAGGACCTTCATCAGGCGTCTCATCTGCCCCTTGGGTGACATCAAACAGCATGCCTTCACCGTTTTCTGCCGCATAGATGCTGGCCACCGACGTTATGGGTACCACCACTTCTTGAGTACGGCCACCAAAGCGCGCTTTAAATGAAACGTATTCGTTATTAATGCTCAACGCCTCAGTGGCATGACTGCTAATGTTGAGCACAATCTGGTTGTCTTGAATATAGTCACTGGGCACCTGCACTTGAGGCGAGTAACAATCAACCAGTAGGTAGGGGGTTAGATCAGAATCCTCCATCCACTGATGGTAGGCTCTGATCAAATAAGGCACAACTGAAGCCACGATAGCGTCCTAGTTGTACTCCTTCTCGCAATCGGTCAATGAGTCTTTAAAGCTGTCTTTGTTAAACAGGCGATTGGCATAGTCCATAATCGGCTTGGCCTTGGCACCCAAGTCAATGTCTAGCTTTTTCAAACGCCACAAAATGGCAGCCAAACAGGCATCAACCGCACCCATCTCATCTGACTTAAAGAAAGGCTGGAAGGCAAATAGTGGTGTCAGTTCAATCAGATTGCTTTTCAGGGTTTTTCTGGCTTCTTCAGCGGCTTTTTTATCGCCGTTTTCAATGGCGTGAACCAATTCAAACCAACAGCCTGGTGCACGCGTAAAGCGATAAATTAACAAACGCTTTTCGGCTTTTTCAATCGGATCTACCGGCAGTAGTGGTGGAAACGGGAAACGCTCATCTAGGTACTCCATGATCACCGACAAATCGTACAATACCATGCCGCGATCAAACAGCGTTGGCAAAGATTGGATTGGGTTTAGTTCCTGAATCTCCTCTGGCATCACATCGTTGTCACCCAGATTAACAACATCGCGCTCGATGCCTTTTTCAGCCATGATAAAACGAATCACATGAGACTCTAACTCTCTCGGTGAGGCGTACAACGTGGTTGAGGCCGGATTAGGTTTTGTAAGCATTTTTTAACTCCCCTGAAAATAAAAAAAACAGCACCTCTGATTCAAGGGCACTGTT
>CAZMJI010000070.1:0-5349 GCA_964566765.1 uncultured Piscirickettsiaceae bacterium | reverse complement strand
AATGAAAGTGGTGGACGAGGTATTGAAGATCGACCCGCTGATGTATCAAATTACCATTATTGGAGAAGAGCGAGTATTGCCCTATAACCGCATTATGCTCTCACCGGTATTAGCAGGTGAGAAGGATTTTGATGACATTAAAACCCATGATGAGGCGTATTTTGGGCAAAACAACATTATTTTTAAGCCGGGCTGCGAAGTCACCGGCATTAATCGAAAGTTTAAAAGCGTTGAGATCAGTGATCTATCCAGTAGTGAGTCTGAATCCATTCATTATGATCGTCTGGTGATTTGCACCGGATCGGATCCTTTTATGCTGCCGATCCCAGGCTCTGACTTAGAAGGCGTGATTTCCTTTAGAGACATCTACGATGTTGAATACATGAAGTCTAAAGCGGGCTTGTACAACAAGGTGTGTGTGATTGGCGCGGGCCTGCTAGGGCTAGAAGCGGCCAATGGTCTTAACGAACTGGGCTTTGAGGTCACGGTGATTAGCAATGTGGGCTCGATCATGGACAGACAATTAGATCCTTCTTCAGGTGACCTATTGCAAAAAGTACTAGAAGACAAAGGCATTAACTTTAAATTATGTGCCGATACCAAGCAATTGAATGGCGAGTCGCGCGTTGAGAGTCTTGAATTTAGTGATGGCTCGACGATTAATGCTGATATGGCGGTGATGTCGGTGGGTATTGTGCCTAAAGACGCATTGGCCAAGGACTGTGGTCTACACACTGATCGCGGCATTATTGTGAATGACACGATGATGACCTCTGATCCGGCTATCTACTCAGTGGGTGAGTGTATTAGACACCGAGGTACCAGCTATGGTTTGGTGGCGCCGTTGTTTGAACAAGCGCGTGTTGCAGCTGAGCAAATCTGTGAGGTCTCTCACCATATTTATACCGGTTCTGATATCTCCACCAAATTAAAAATCTCTGGCGTGGATGTATTCTCAGCTGGCGAGTTTGACAACCCAAATGACGAGGTTCTGTGTTCAAAAGACCATGCGCTAAACACGCGCAAACGACTCTCAATCCGCGACAACAAATTGGTTGGTGCGGTGCTGTTTGGTGATTCGACCGATGGCCTGTTTTATTTTGATCTGATTAAACATGAGACTGACATCAGTGAGATGAGAAAAACCCTACTGTTTGGTGATATTCGTGTTGATCAGGAAACTCAGGGTGCTGCTGGCGTGGAAAAAATGGCCGATGATGAGCAGGTTTGTGGCTGTTTGGGTGTCACCAAGGGTGATATCGTGGCCGCGGTTGCCAAAGGTTGTGACACCTTTGAAGCCATGCAAGAAGAGACTGGTTGTGCCACTGGTTGTGGCGGTTGTTCATCAGTCGCGCAGCAGGTGTTTTCCTTTGTCTCCGGTCTGGAGGTTGAGACCAAAGAATCGCTGTGTACTTGCACCACGCATTCGAGTGATGAAGTCAGAGAATATGTGCGTCAGTTAGATCAGGTTTGTTCGGTTGACGAGGTGCGCGCAGCCTTAGGCTTTGAGGGCCGTTGCGACAGCTGTGGTAATGCCATTAACTACTACTTGTCCTCACAATTTAATGAAGCTTATCAGCACAATGCTGATGAGAGACCGCATAACGAGATGATGCATGCGAACCTGCAAAATGATGGCACCTATTCAATTGTGCCGCAAATGCAGGGCGGCTTAACCACCCCAGCTGAGCTAAAAGCCCTGGCTGATATCGCGGTTAAGTACGAGGTGCCTACGGTAAAAGTAACGGGTGGACAGCGTATTGACCTATTGGGCGTACCCAAAGACAAGCTTAACGATATGTGGGATGAGATCGCTGAGGCGGGTATGGAATCTGGTTACGCTTATGGTAAGGCAACCCGAACCTGTAAATCTTGCGTGGGCTCAGAGCACTGCTTAATGGGTACCCAAGATTCCATGGGCCTGTCGGTGAAGATGGAAGATGCCGTGTGGTCACACTTTATGCCACATAAATTTAAGATGGGCGTGAGTGGTTGTCCGCGTAATTGCGCCGAAGCCACGGTGAAAGATTTTGGTGTGATTTGCACCGAGAAGGGTTATGAAATCCATGTAGCGGGCGCTTGCGGCATCCGCACTAAAGCGTGTTTGAAAGATCGTTTCTTTGAAACACAAGACGAAGTTGTCGAGTATTTGAAAGCCTTTGTGCAGCTATATCGCGAAGAAGCGAACTACCTAGAGAGGGTAATGCACTTTGAAGAACGCGTTGGCCTTGACTATATCCAGTCAAAACTAGAGACGCCAGAGAACATTAAATACTATGCAGAGCGCCTACCTAAGACGGTTAAAAACCCTTGGGAGACTACAGATCATCGATCTGAGCAGCGTTCTGCTTAACGACAGATAGGAGACATATCAACAATGGAAGAACGATTAAACATTCTTTCCTTTTCCGGGAAATATCGCATTCTGCACTTAACGTGGTTTGCGTTTTTTATGACCTTTGTGGTGTGGTTGGGCTTGGGTCCAATGATGCCATTTATCAAAGAGGCTTTAGAGCTGAGTGATCAGCAGGCGAAAGTCTTATTGATTCTCAACGTGGCGCTAACCATTCCAGCTAGGATTGTGGTGGGCATGTTGGTTGACAAATACGGGCCAAAAATTCTATTCTCAGCCATCTTGGCGCTGGGCGGCCTGATTTCAATCGCCTTTGCTTGGATGCAAAGCTATGAGCAGCTGGCGCTGCTGAGACTATTATCTGGCTTTATTGGTGCAGGTTTTGTGGTGGGTATCCGCATGATCTCTGAATGGTTCCCAGCCAAACAAACCGGTACCGCGCAAGGTATTTACGGTGGTTGGGGTAACTTTGGTTCGGCAGGCGCAGCCATGACACTGCCATTTATTGCCGTGGCTTATGGTGATGCAGACGGCTGGAGAATGGCCATTACCCTGGCCAGTGTGGCAGCGATTGCCTATGGTGTGTTTTATTACTTTAACGTCTCTAACACGCCTAAGGGTTCAACCTATTTTAAGCCGAAAAAATCAGGCGCCATGGAGGTTACCAGCAAGTCAGACCTGGTGCTTTATATCTTGATGAATATTCCATTATATTTGGCGCTAGCACTACTGACTTGGAAGTTGTCGCCGACCAATATGGGTCTGATTGGTGAGCAATTGACCTATTTGGTTTATGTGTCTTTGGTGGCAATCTACGCCTTGCAGGTTTATAAGATTTGGGACGTGAACAAGGCTTTTATTGAGAGTCCTGTGCCTAAGCAGCAGCGCTACAAATTTAAGCAGGTTGCGGTACTCGATTGGGCGTACTTGGTTACCTTTGGTACTGAGCTGGCGGTGGTGTCGATGTTAGCTATGTTTTATGTGGACTGGTTTGGCATCTCTAAAGTCACAGCGGCACTACTGGCAGGCATCTATCCGTTTATTAACCTGGTGGCCAGACCTGCTGGTGGCTGGATTAGTGACAAGATTGGCAGACGCTTAACCCTGTTGATTGTGTTCTTGGGTATCTCGCTAAGCTTTATTGTCCTAGGTTTTGTGGATAAGACTTGGTCGGTTTATTTGGTGGTGGGTATCACCATTGTCGCTGGCATCTTCTCTAAAGCAGGATCGGGTGCGGTGTTTGCCATGGTACCACTGATTCAAAGACGTCTAACTGGCCAGATTGCTGGTATGGCAGGTGCTTTTGGTAACGTCGGTGCGGTGATGTTCTTAACCGCAAACTCGCTGGTTGATTATGATGAGTTCTTTATGTTAATTGGTATTGTCTCCACGCTGGTATTTGCTGGTATCTATTTCTTCTTGGAAGAGCCAAAAGGCGAGATGACAGAAGTCTTAGAAGATGGTACCGTGCAAGTGATTAAACTTAACTAAGATGAAAACACTTAAGGTAGAGATTGATTTTTCATCCATTGCCGGGGTTAAACCCGAGAATCAGGATGCTTGCGCCTATCACATTCCAGATGTAGGCGCTGCGCTGGAGTATAAGGGCGTTGCCCTAGCCATTGCTGATGGTGTGAGCGCCAGTGAGCGAGCCAGAGAAGCGAGCAAGTGTGCGGCAAATGGCTTTATCAGCGATTACTACACAACGCCTGAATCTTGGAGTGTGGAGCATTCTGCCACCAAGGTTATCTCTGCGCTTAACAGCTGGATGTACTCGCAATCTGTGCGTCAGGGTGAAACCTCCTCGATGCTTTCTACCTTAAGTATTCTGATTATTAAATCCAATGTTGCCCATGTGTTTCATGTGGGCGACTCCCGTATTTATCGGTTAAGAGGTGGCGTGTTAACACAGCTCACCAATGACCATGTACTCAGCGTTAATCAAGAAAAAACTTACTTGTCCCGTGCCATGGGATTTGATTTGGATATTAACGTTGATTACAAAACTTTCGCCCTAGAAGAGGGCGACCAATTTTTACTAAGTACCGACGGGGTGCATGACTACTTGGATAGCAATCTGATTGAAATCCTATTAAATAGAGAAACCAGTGTTCAGGAGATCGTTGATAGGGCGCTGGATAGTGGTAGTCAGGACAATATCTCTGCAGCCCTATTATCAGTTCAGCAACTGCCGGAGAAAAACCTCTCGGAGGCGTTTGACGAATTGTCTGAGAAGGTGATTCCGCCTGATCTGCAACAAGGCATGAAGATCAACGGTTTTGAGATTGAATCATTGATTAAATCCAGCGCCAAAATGCAGCTGTATTTAGCGCGTGATTTGGACTCCTCTCAGCAAGTGGCACTCAAAACCCCATCGGTTAATTTTGAAGATGATCCGTTTTATCTACAACACTTTAGTTATGAAAAATGGGTGGGTAAGCGCGTACAGAATCCACACGTGGCAAAGGTTGTCTCGAACACCCATGAAGAGAAGTTTTTGGCCTATGCGTTGGAGTATGTCAAAGGTCAAACTTTAAAGGATTGGATAGGTGAACATCCAAGCCCAGACATGGAGGTGGTGACTTCTATCGTTAAACAGACCATTCAAGGCATGAGAGGCTTTCATCGTCAAGAGATGATCCATGGCGATCTCAAGCCTGAGAATATTATGATCGATAATATTGGCCAGGTGAAAATCGTTGATTTTGGCTCGGTCAGTGTGGCTGGCGTCAAAGAGCTAAACAATCCGATTGAAGACAGCGCTAATTTGGGCAGTGTCGGTTATACCGCGCCTGAGGTGATTCTCAGTCAACAAGTGTCACGACGCTCGGACCAATTTAGTCTGGGCGTGGTGGTCTACGAGATGTTAAGTGGTCAGTTGCCTTATGAGGAAAAACTCAACAAGGATTTGAGCAGCGCTAAGCTGGCCAAGATTGAGTACCACTCACTACTGAATCATCAGCCAGACTTGCCTGTTTGGATTGATGGCGCTATTC
>CAZMJI010000069.1:0-5427 GCA_964566765.1 uncultured Piscirickettsiaceae bacterium | reverse complement strand
ACGCTCTGCGCATATTGCCGGACTACTAACCCGTAACAATTTTGAGCAAGTTTACAACTTAAAAGGTGGCATTAACGCTTGGAAAAGAGCCAATCTACCTATTAAAAAATAAAGAGTGCAATCATGAAAAAAAATATTATTTATTGTTCCGATGCGTGTCCTTTTTGCCAAAGAGCTTATCAACTACTTGAGAGAAAAGGCATTCCTTTTCAAAAAAGATACGTCAAAACCCAACACGATTGGGACGAAGTTATGGAAAAAACTGGCAGAGGTACCGTGCCACAAATTTTCATCAACGGTATTCACGTTGGTGGCTTTGACGACTTATCTGCCGCTGAACATTCTGGAAAATTAGACCAAATCTTGAATGGCTAATAATCTGGCAATTGTTGGTGCTGGTGCTTGGGGTAGTGCCTTAGCAATTGCCTTAAGTGCAAAATTTGACACCATCTATCTTTATGCGCATACGCAAGACGAAGCAGATACACTCAAACCACAACACCACGCCCTACCTAAGGAATATCCCGAAAATATAGATATATCGGTTGATAAATCAAGTCTGATTCACGTTAAAGATATTTTAATAGCAGTCCCTAGTTATGCCTTTTTTTCAACGCTTAATGAATTAAAGCCTTTATTAAACGATGCACATAAACTGGCTTGGGTAACCAAAGGTTTTGATACAACTGAGCATTGTTTCTTGCATGAAAGTTTTGAAAAAACACTTAACAACAAAACAGCTTGTGTTATCTCTGGCCCAAGTTTTGCTTATGAAGTGGCTGACGGTAAACCCACGGCCCTTGTTGTTGCATCAAAAGATGAGACAACTAGCAAACATTTCTCAGAATTAATCCAAACTCAACATTTACGTGCGTACACCAATAGCGATGTTGTTGGTGTTGAAATTGGCGGGTCAGTTAAAAATATTCTAGCTATTGCCGCTGGCATCGCCTCAGGGTTAGGTTATGGTATCAACACACAAGCTGCACTCATTACCCGAGGGCTTGCAGAAATGACGCGCCTAGGTGTAAGTCTTGGCGCCCACGAGTCCACCTTTGTGGGTCTATCGGGTTTGGGAGACTTGGTATTAACCTGCTCTGATGATCTTTCCAGAAATCGTCGATTCGGTAAAGAATTAGCCAACAATCATAGCGTCGATAATGCATTAAAAAATGTTGGGGCAACTGTTGAAGGGCTAAACACGCTTGAGTTAATTTTATCAATAGCCAACAACAACCAGATAGAGATGCCTATCTGTGAGCAAGTGTATTATGTCACCCAAGGTAGGGTCACCCCGACACAGGCTGTTAATCATTTAATGTCTAGAGAACAAACCAAAGAATGACAATCGACCTATTGCGCCATGGTGAACCAATTGGTGGACGCATGTATCGGGGCAATCAAGATGACCCACTCAGTAAAAAAGGCTGGAATGAGATGCTTAGCTCAACCCAAGGTAAGCACTGGGACTACATCGCTAGCTCAGCGTTAACTCGCTGTAGTGACTTTGCCAAGTACTTAGCAGAAGAACAAAACATTAAATTAGATCTATTTGATGAGTTTATCGAATTGGGCTTTGGCGATTGGCAAGGAAAAACTGCTGAAGAAATCGGTCAAACTAAGGTTGATTTATTTAAATCTGATCCGCTAAATCACCGACCTAACAATGCTGAGAATTTGCTTGATTTTCAACACCGTGTATTATCAAAATTTAACCACATCATTAACAATAGCCAAACTAAAAATATACTAATCATTGCTCATGCAGGGGTAATTCGCGTAATTAAATCGCATTTATTTGATCTAGAATTAGAGAAAATGTTTACAATAGAAGTCATGTCTGGCTCCTGTGAACGTTTTGAAATTTAAAACTTTTTTATTAATCCTAAGTCTTTCTTATTCCTCTTATGCTGATGAGTTTTGGGGCTTGGAATCTTGGATTAATTCAAAGCGTGCTCCAGATTTTGAAAAAATAGCTGACACACAAACAAGAAAAACAACATTTTTTCAATATTTATTGCCAGAAATCAGGTGGCAAAATTCAAAGATAATCAAACTCAGACAACAAATAAAAAACAATCAACTATCCGCAAGCAAATTATCTGTTTTGAAAAAGTATTACAAACTTAGCGATACGGCTAGCACTGACGCGTTGTTAAATGCGGTTGATATTGTTCCTGCGTCCTTGGTATTGGCACAAGCAGCTTATGAGTCCAATTGGGGAAGATCTCGTTTTGCCAAGTATTATCACAACTATTTTGGATTGTGGTGTTTTAAAAAAGGCTGTGGTGTTGTGCCTCTGCGTCGCGATCAAGATGATAAGCATGAGGTTGCTAAATTCTCATCACTCGATAAAGCTATCGCCTATTACTTCCGGTCAATCAATCGCAATTCTGCTTATCAAACGTTGCGAAAAATTAGAAAACATAAGCGTGATAACAACCTAACAATTAGCGGTGAGAGTCTTGCTGAGGGTTTGCAAGATTATGCGGAAATTGGCCATGAGTATGTAGACACTGTCAAAGCAATTATTCGACATAATCAACTAGACAAGTATGATTTCCAAATCTAAGACAATAAAAAACCCGCAATAAGCGGGTTTTTTTGAATACGATAAAAAATCGATTAACGCTTTGAGTACTGTTCGCTCTTACGCGCTTTCTTACGACCCACTTTCTTACGCTCAACAATACGCGCATCACGAGTCACAAAACCAGCTTTACGAAGATCGCCTCTAAACTCACCATCGTACTCCATCAAAGCACGCGTCACGCCTAGACGAATCGCACCCGCTTGACCAGTATCACCACCACCTTTAACAAAGATGTTGAAATCAAACTTGTCACGCATCTCAACCGTGTCTAGTGGCTGGTTGATGATCATTGCAGCTGTCTCACGACCGAAGTACTCTTCCATTGGACGCTTGTTGATCATGAACTTACCAGAGCCCTTAGTCATGTAAACACGAGCGACTGATGTTTTTCTTCTACCTGTGGCGTAATACGTTTCTGTTGCCATAATATCTCTTTATCCTAAATATCTAAAACTTGCGGCTGTTGAGCTGCATGTGTGTGCTCAGCGCCAGCAAATACTTTCAATTTCTTAAACATTGTGCGACCCAGTGGACCTTTTGGTAGCATGCCTTTCACTGCCTTGTTGATCACTTCCTCTGGCTTCTTTTCCTGTAGGTCTTTAAAAGCAATCGACTTTAGGTTACCCACGTAACCTGTGTGGTGGTGGTACATCTTGTCGTTAAACTTGTTACCTGTTACCTTAACCTTGTCAGCATTAACCACAACAATATAGTCACCAGTATCGGTGTGTGGTGTGTACTCAGCCTTATGCTTACCGCGAAGACGAGAGGCAACTTCAGTTGCTAGACGGCCTAATGTTTTGCCATCAGCGTCAACCAAGAACCAATCTCTTTTCACTTCATGTGCCTTAGCGCTAAATGTTTTCATAGTAATTCTGTGTATCTTTCGTAAGAAGAAACGAAGTATTATAGACATTTTTTGTCAAAAATGAAAGACAAATAATGAAATTTATCAAAAAAAATCCGCTACCATGAAGCCCATGATTAATTCCCATGTACATATCGACTTTGAGAACCTTGCACCGATTGCTGAAGATGCGGTGGTGATTGTGCCCAGTATTGGTGCGCAAAACTGGACGGATGTACAAATGTACCCGTATTTTGCTTTGGGCATTCATCCTTGGTTTGTGCAGGAACACCGCTTGGAAGCAGCGCTAGAGCACTTGGAGTATTTAATCAAATGCAACAACCCAGTAGCCATTGGTGAGTGTGGTTTAGATTATGCCAAAGACATCGACAAACCCACGCAACTGGCGTTTTTTATCGCCCAACTCAAACTGGCGGAGAAATATGACTTGCCGGTGATTATTCACGCGGTTAAAGCCACTGAAGATGTGATTTTTCTGCTGAAAAAACACCCCAAAGTGCGTGGTGAGATCCACGGCTTCTCTGGCTCGCTGGAGCAGGCCAACACTTTGGTTAAGATGGGCTTTTATCTGGGCTTTGGCCTGCAAGTCAGCAACCAACAATCCACCAAAATTCGCCAAATTGCCACGCAAATACCACTGGAGAACCTGCTGCTAGAGACTGACGATGCGCCTAATCCAAACGATCTTCGCGTGGTGGCCAATCACATTGCCGAATTGCGACAAATTCCAGTAGAAAAACTGATTCAACAGTGTGATAATAACGCCATCTCGTTATTTGGACTGAATTAGTGGCAGGCAGTTGCGCACGTACTGAAATCTTATTGGGCCAGCAAGGCTTGGCCCGTCTGGCCGAATCCCATGTACTGATTGCCGGTCTCGGTGGCGTCGGTGGCGCCTGCGCTGAAGCCTTATGCCGTGCTGGTGTGGGCACCCTTACCCTGGTGGATTTTGACGTGGTTGAAAAAACCGATCTTAATCGACAGGTCATCGCCCTTAACTCCACCCTAGGCCAAAACAAAGTTGATGTGTTGGCTGAGCGCCTGAGTGACATTAATTCAGACACGGTGATTATTAAACGCCACGAGTTTATCGACCGAGATAGAGCTGAGGCTATTGCCCTAGAAGAAGAGCTGGATTTTGTGGCTGATTGTATTGATGCGATTGCCTATAAAACCGTGCTGATTGACAGCTGCAACCGTGCTGGCATGCCGATTATCTCCAGCATGGGTGCGGGTGGACGCCTGGACCCAACCAAGGTCAAGATCTCACGCATGGACAAGACCGAGAACTGCGCCCTAGCGCGGGAGATGCGCAAACAATTGCGCCGCATTCGAGCCTCGCTTAAATTCCCAGTGGTGCATTCCACCGAGCTGCAAATTAAGGCGCTACCGCACCAGGCGGTTTGCGCCACTGACACCGCGCCA
Source organism: uncultured Piscirickettsiaceae bacterium (assembly GCA_964566765.1). Taxonomy (GTDB): domain Bacteria; phylum Pseudomonadota; class Gammaproteobacteria; order PS1; family Pseudothioglobaceae; genus Thioglobus_B. The sequence goes on along the minus strand of CAZMJI010000069.1, from coordinate 541 downwards.
GCAGGTCGACCCAGAGCGGTGAATGGCGCAATTTCTTATATGCCCAATATGTTTGGCCTGATGATGGCCGGACATATTGTGCAAACCCTACTTAAGACTTAAGGAAGACTGATGGTTAGTACACAGACCCCAATTTGTGACTTTGATGCGCCCGCATTGGATTTTGCCCTAGAGGGTGTGGATGGACAGATCCACACGCTGCAGAGTTGCCGCGGTGAAAATGGCCTCTTAGTGATGTTTATCTGCAACCACTGCCCTTATGTTAAAGCCATTCTTGATCGCCTGATTCGCGATGTTAAGGAGCTTAACACCCTGGGTGTGAATGCGGTAGCGATTATGTCTAACAACCCAGATGAATACGCTGAAGATTCCTTTGCCAACATGCAAAAAATTGCTCGCGAGTTGGCTTTTCCCTTTCCGTATTTGATTGACAAAACCCAGACAGTTGCCAAGGCTTATGGCGCTGTTTGCACGCCAGATTTCTTTGGCTATAACGCCAAGCTGGGGCTGCAATACCGCGGCCAACTGGATGCATCGCGCA
>CAZMJI010000068.1:0-5634 GCA_964566765.1 uncultured Piscirickettsiaceae bacterium | reverse complement strand
ACAAGACGATGCGGCAGATCCTGCAGCAGCGGCAGCTGGTATGGGCGGTGGCATGGGTGGCATGATGTAATCACCCTACTGACATCCGTCAAGAAAAGCCCCATTTTATGGGGCTTTTTTTTGGTATGATACTTGGCAAAATCATTGCTGGGGGTTTGCAACTTTATGAGTAATTACGACTCATCATCCATTGAAGTTTTATCAGGTTTAGAGCCGGTACGTAAGCGTCCTGGCATGTACACTGAGACCGAGCGCCCGAACCACTTAGCCCAAGAGGTGATTGACAATAGTGTCGACGAGGCAGTAGCAGGCTTTGGTAGTAAGATTACCGTGGTACTGTACGAGGATGGTTCGCTCAGCGTTGAAGACAATGGACGCGGCATGCCAACCGACGTTCACCCTAAAGAAAATAAGCCGGGTGTCGAGGTGATTCTAACCAAGCTGCATGCCGGTGGTAAATTTTCCAACGATTCTTACCAATTCTCTGGTGGTTTGCACGGTGTGGGTATCTCCGTGGTTAACGCCCTCTCCTCTTTGGTGGAGGTTTGGATTAAGCGCGACGGGAAAGAGCACTACATCACCTTTGCTGATGGCCTGAAGAAAACCGATCTAGAGATCGTTGGCACAGTTGGCAAGCGCAATACCGGTACCAAGGTTAAATTTATGCCAGACGGGCAGTTCTTTGACTCGGTTAAGTTCTCTGCCAGACGTCTTCGACACAATCTAAGATCCAAGGCGGTCTTATGCCCAGGCTTGGAGATTATCTTTCATAACCAGATTGACGATACCAAAGATCGTTGGTTGTATGAAGAGGGTCTCAAAGACTATCTGGCCACCTCATTAGATGGCTTGGATTGCCTGCCAGAAGTGCCATTTGTGGTTAATCACGAGAGTGAAGAACAAGAGCTACACTGTGCCCTGGCCTGGACTGAATACAACACCGGCGTGGTGGCAGAAAGCTACGTTAACCTAATCCCAACCTCGCAAGGCGGCACCCATGTTAATGGCCTTCGATCTGGCCTAACCGACGCCTTAAAAGAATTCTGTGAGTTTAGAAACCTACTGCCTAAAAACATCAAACTAACCCCAGACGATGTTTGGCAAAAGATTGCCTTTGTGCTGTCGATTAAAATTCTAGATCCGCAATTCTCCGGTCAAACCAAAGAGAGACTGTCTTCTAGAGAGTGTGCTGGCTTTGTCTCTAATGTGGTGAAAGACGCCTTTAGCTTATGGCTAAATCAACACACGTCGACCGCAGAAAAAATTGCTGAGCTGGCGATTGCCAACGCGCAAAATCGACTCAAGACTCGCAAAAAAGTGGTGCGCAAGAAAGTGGTTAGCGGCCCTGCCCTGCCTGGTAAGCTGTCTGATTGCACCAGTAACGACCTGGATCAAACCGAAATTTTCCTGGTTGAGGGTGACTCGGCAGGCGGCTCGGCCAAACAGGCTCGAGACAAAGAATACCAAGCGATTTTGCCGCTTCGAGGTAAGATTCTTAATACTTGGGAAGTGGAGTCAGACCAAGTACTGGCCAGTAATGAGATTCATGACATTAGTGTGGCCATTGGCCTAGAACCGAATAGCGAAGATCTCTCAGGTTTGCGCTACGGTAAGATTTGTATTTTGGCTGATGCCGACTCTGATGGCGCGCATATTGCCACCCTTATCTGCACCTTGTTTGTTAAACACTTTCCAAGATTGATCAAGGAAGGTCATGTGTATGTGGCCATGCCACCGCTGTATCGCATCGATGCTGGTAAGCAAGTGCATTACGCCCTAGATGACAGCGAACGTGACGCCATTGTGTCGCGTATCGAAAACGAAAACAAACGGGTGAAAATCCAAGTACAGCGCTTCAAAGGCCTGGGTGAGATGAATCCCGCACAACTGCGTGAGACCACCATGCTGCCAGACACCCGTCGCCTGATTCAGCTGACGCTAGAAAACCCATTGCAAGTTTCGCAAACCATGGACATGCTGCTGAGTAAAAAACGTGCAGCTGATCGCAAACGCTGGCTAGAGGAAAAAGGAAACTTGGCCAATGTCTAAAAAAGCCGTTATTCTGCTCTCTGGCGGCTTGGACTCTACTACCGTATTGGCGATTGCCAAAGCCCAAGGCTTTGAGTGCTATGCACTGAGCTTTGATTATGGGCAAAAGCAAAATTCAGAACTGACAGCAGCTCAACGTGTGGCCAAAGAGTTTGATGCTAAAGCACATCGCGTGATGCGCATCTCTTTGGGTGAATTAGGTGGTTCTGCCCTTACTGATGAAGCTATTGATGTGCCCGAGTTCGAAGACAGTGAGCAGATCCCGGTCACTTATGTGCCGGCCAGAAACACGGTATTTTTATCCTTTGCCATGGCTTGGGCCGAAGTCTTGGAAGCGCAAGATATCTTTATTGGGGTCAACGCCTTGGACTATTCGGGTTATCCCGATTGTCGCCCCGAGTTTATTCAAGCATTCGAAGCAATGGCCAATTTGGCCACCAAACAAGGCATTGAAGGCAAGCGCTTAAAAATCCATACGCCGTTGATCGACTTACACAAATCTGAGATCATTCAAAAAGGCTTATCACTAGGGGTAGATTACTCTCAAACTACCACCTGCTACCAAGCCAATGAAAACGGTGAAGCCTGTGGGGTTTGCGACGCTTGTGAGTATCGAAAATTGGGCTTTAAAGAGGCGGGCATTGAAGATCCAACCCGCTATCAAATCAGCCCTTAATTTTTTTTATATTTTCTCTTGCATCGGGTGCAATTGAAGATAAAATAATAATTTTTTACAACTTAAGGAAATAACAAATGAGTATTGAACAAAGAGTTAAAGATGTAGTAGCTGAGCAACTAGACGTGAGCGGCGATATTGATGTTAACGCTTCATTCATCGATGACCTAGGCGCGGACTCTTTAGACACGGTTGAACTAGTGATGTCTCTTGAAGAAGAGTTCGACTGCGAGATTCCTGATGATCAAGCAGAAAACATTACAACGGTTCAGCAAGCAATTGATTACATCAACAACAATCTGTAATTTCCGTTTTAAGTAATCTTAAAGGCGCTTTGTTCGGTTTGAATGAAGCGCCTTTTTTTATTTTTCAGACATAAACACAATGAGCAAAAGAAGAGTAGTAATTACGGGCTTAGGCATGGTTTGTCCAGTTGGGCTAAACGTGAGTGAGTCTTGGGGGAATATTCTTAACGGTCAATCGGGTATCGCACCTTTGACCAATCTAGACACTGAGGGTCAAACGGTTAAGTTTGGCGGCTCGGTTAAGAATTTTGATATCTCTGAGTATATCTCGCCTAAAGAGGCGAAAAAGATGGATCTGTTTATCCACTACGGTATGGCGGCTGGCATTCAAGCGATTGAAGACAGTGGCATTGAAGTCACCGAGGAAAACGCCGAACGCATCGGTGTGGCCATTGGTGCGGGTATTGGTGGTTTGGGTACGATCGAGAAAACCGCTGACCTGTACCGCGAAAAAGGCGCTAAGCGTATCTCACCATTTTTCGTCCCTTCTTCGATCATTAACATGGTCTCGGGCAACCTATCCATTAAATACGGCCTAAAAGGGCCAAATTTCGCCATTGTAACCGCTTGTACCACGGGTACACACAATGTCGGCGATGCAGCGCGTCTGATTGAATATGGCGATGCTGACGTCATGGTTGCCGGCGGTGCTGAAATGTCAACCACCAATTGTGGTCTGGGTGGCTTTGCCGCGGCACGCGCCCTATCAACGCGTAATGACGATCCAGAAACCGCATCACGCCCTTGGGATAAGGATCGTGATGGTTTTGTACTGGGTGATGGCGCCGGGGTGATGGTGTTAGAAGAATACGAGCATGCCAAGGCACGTGGCGCTAAGATTTATGCCGAAGTCTCGGGTTATGGCATGAGTGGTGATGCATACCACATGACCTTGCCTTCTAAAGGCGGTGAAGGCGCTGCGCGTTGTATGACCAACGCCATGAGAAATGCGGGCCTTAATGCCGATCAAATCAACTACATTAATGCACACGGTACCTCAACACCAGCAGGCGACCAAGCAGAAACCGATGCGGCCAAACTGGCGCTAGGCGATCATGCGTACAACATTGTGATGAGTTCAACCAAATCCATGACCGGTCACTTACTCGGTGCAGCGGGCGGTATTGAGGCTATCTTTACCGCGTTGGCGATCAAAGAACAGGTGGCACCGCCAACCATTAATATCTTTAATCAGGATGAAGGCTGCGATCTAGACTATGCCGCCGGTGAAGCCAGAGAGATGACAATTGATCATGCGATCTCTAACTCGTTTGGCTTTGGCGGCACAAACGGTAGTATTATTCTGTCTAAGATCTAAAACTACTTAGCTGGCGCTGACAGGTCAACACCTTGGATCTGGTCAGCGTCTGCAATCAGCTCGTTAGCAAAATCATAAACAATCATTGCGCCATTCTGAATACTACTTAGGGCGGCTTCCTTATTGACGACTAAAGCCCATTCGGCCTCTGTTGTTTGAAACTGTACAGCACCACCAATTAGGGCCAGTACTACCAAAACTAATACGATAAACTTAATCACACTAAACTCCAAGCGTTAAAAAAATAGCACCATTTTACCTAGTTATTGCCAATACCACTAGCTTTTAACAAGGCCTCCACCCCTGGCTCCTTACCGCGGAACTGGATATATTGGCTCATAAAATCTAACGAACCCCCTACCTGCAGCACCTGGGTAAGGAAATCTAACGAAGCCTGAGAGCCAGCACCACCTTGAGAAGACACGTATTCATAAGCATCAGCTGCTAACACCTCGGCCCACTTATAAGAAAAATAACCAGCCGCATAGCCACCGCCAAAGATATGACCAAAGGTATTTAGAAAGCGATTTTCTTGAACCGAAGGTAATAAGGCAGTCTGTGCTCTAACTTCCTGCAAAACCTCATACGTATCCTTATCCTCAATATGCGTCTTCATGTCCCACAAAGCGAATTCACATTGGCGCAACATCTGCATGCCTGATTGAAAATTCTTGGCATCAATCAGTTTTTGATACAGCACATCAGGCAGTTGTTCGCCGCTTTCATAATGCTCAGACATTCCATTAACCACAGCTTTCTCGTAGCAAAAGAACTCCATGTATTGACTGGGTAATTCCACTCCGTCCCACGGTATACCGGAGATGCCAGCAACCGACGGGTGTTTGGTCGTGGTTAACACGTGATGCAGCGCATGGCCAAACTCATGGAAAATGGTCACAATTTCATCAAATTCAAACAGCGCCGGTCGATCCTTGCTTGGCGAATTCAGGTTACACACCACAAAGGCCACGGGTTTTTGTTCATCCATCAAGCCTTGATAGTCAGCCATCCAGGCACCTGAGCGCTTATGCTCTCTGGCGTATAGGTCTAGATAAATACGGCCTACAATCGAACCATTTTGACTGATATCTAGAATTCGTACGTCCGGGTGGTAGCTCACTTCCTCGACTTGATTGATTTGAATTTGATACAGTCGCTCAATCAAATTAAACAAACCCGATAGCACACGTTGCTCTGGAAAATAAGGGGTGAGCTCTGCCTTGCTAAAGCCAAATTTTTGCGTTTTGAGTTTTTCTGAGTAATACATCAAATCCCAAGGCTTTAGT
>CAZMJI010000067.1:0-5857 GCA_964566765.1 uncultured Piscirickettsiaceae bacterium | reverse complement strand
TTCTAAGGCTAATAAGGCAACTTGTGACACCGAATACTCCAAAAGTTAAACTCCGAGAATTTTACCACAGCGCTTTGTTATTCTGCTGTTCAAATTTATAATTTTAGGGCGTATAATCACCTTATGAAAATAGGAGAAAATCATGGAAATTTTTGTTGAAAACATCAAATGTGGTGGCTGCGCTTCATCTATTACCAAAAAACTCAATGAGACGTTTGACACGCAAAGTGCCGAGGTCAATGTTGAGCAGGGCATGGTAAGCTTGGAGGCTGATGAGTCTAAACGCGACGAGGTGGTTGAAACCCTACTAGGCTTAGGTTATCCAGAAACCGATTCAGTACACGGCTTTGATTCTGCTAAAGCCAAAGCCAAATCCTTTGTTTCTTGCGCCATTGGACGCATGGATAAAGATTAATGCAGGTTCAAATTAACGGTCAATCCTCAAAATTAAGCTCTAGGGCAACAGCGCTAGAGCTAATTCAACAATTGGGTTATGAGAATCAGCGCATTGCGCTAGAAGTTAACGAGGCCATCATCCCAAAATCTAAGCACGCAGAACACCAACTTAAAGACGGTGACAAAATTGAGATTATTAAAGCCGTTGGTGGTGGTTAACACACCTTTTTTTGGCAGTTAATTATTAATTAAAACCGCTATATCTCATAATATCGGCAAATTCTTACTAAAAATGGTTCAATTTGAATTAGAATATTTATATTCTTTTTTGAACTATTTTGATCGATGCTTTCCACTCACTTGCCGGCCATCTTATTGCTACTCGGTATCAATACTCAGGCTCAGTCCGATGTCATCAATAGTCTGACTGGCCTAATTAAACAAACATTTCATACACATCCTAGTCTACAGTCTTCCCAATACCTGCAACAAGCTGCAGAACAAGGGCTTGAATCGGCCCAGTGGCACTATTTCCCCACGCCCAGTATTAACCTGAGTCGCACAAGCTCTAAGAATCATACATTTGAGCATAACACTGCTCAGGTTAAACTCACACAAACCCTTTGGTCTGGTGGTCGTATTGATGCTAACCTGGCACAAGCAAAAGCCCAACTAAAGCGACAGGAAGCCGATATCTTATTGGTCAAAACCAATCTAGCGCTACAAATACTACAAGTCTATCGCCAATGGCACGTGGCACACCTTAAGCGCCGGCATCTTGATCAAGCTAACAACACCTATCAAGCGCTAAAGACACAACTTAAACGACGCATTAAACAAGGCCTATCCTCACAAAGTGATCTGCTGCTGATTCACACACAACTGGCTGACATCAGGGTGGATATTCAAGTCAATAACACACAATCTCAAAATGCCTTGTCTCAGCTAAAACACTTAAGCAATCAAGCTTTGGAAGTTGCGCTACAACCTGAAATTGCACAGCATTGGCAGCTTGGTCAAGACCACCAGTTGCAACAACAAAGAATGCTAGACAGCCATCCTGCTCTTGCCCAACTACAAGCGCAAGTTCGCCTCAGTCAAGCGCAATACCAAAGTGAAAAAGGATTGCTATCCCCCCAACTTGATCTATCGCTTGATCGCCAATGGCGCGATGGATCAGATGGTGATACCAGAGCACAACTAGAGTTATTTACTCGATTTGGGCCCGGGTTTAGTAGTGGGAGCAATACTAACAAGGCTTGGTTAGAGTATCAAGCTGCCCAACAAGACCTGCAAGCACAGAAACAAATACTGACTCAGCAGTTTGATCAACGTTGGCATCGTCATCGATCACTAATACAACAACAACCCTTACTTAAAGAGGCGTTGCACTCAGCCAGACAAACTAAGGACTCGTACGATCGTCAATTATCAGCAGGCAGAAAAACTTGGAAGGATGTGATTAATGCCATGCAGGAGGTACTGCAATTAGAGCTAAGAATTGTAGAGAATGAGGCTGAATCTGTGTATCTAAGCTGGCATTTGGGTATTGATATTTATGGAGTTAAGGCAATTGAGTGATTCAACAGCACATCGGGATGCGCAAACCAACATTAGCTTTTCCTTGGCTTTGTCCAGACTTCTGCGTCTGCGCCAGATTGAGGTTGATCATCATGAGTTGCAAACTAAGGCGACTGCTGATCGCCAACATGCCAGCCCCTATCAGAGACTATCAGAGTTCACCAAAGAGTTAGCACTAGGTCGTGTCAAGCAACTCAGCACATTGGAGGACCCATCAACACTTCCATTATTGTCATTTAATACCAAGACCAAACAATGGGGCTTGGTTAAAAGTTTTAATGCTAAAGAACAATGGGTTGGCGAGCAATTAGATCTACAAACACAAACCTGGCAAGAGTTAATTCTAATAAACACTCAAGATAATCAATACTTTACAATCAAACCCAGCCTTGAATCAATTCGACAAAATAGTTACACACTCCAGCTAGTTAAAGACGAACTGAAACAGCACAAAAAATATTTTATTGATGCGTCAATTGCCGGCATTTTGGTTAATACTACGGCCATTGTTGGTGCGTTTTACTCAATGCAGGTTTACGACAGAGTCGTACCCACCAATGCAACGCAAACCTTATTTGTATTGACCCTGGGTGCGATCTTTGTGGTGATGGTGGAATTTGTGGCCAAACTGATTCGTGCTGGCCTATCAGAAAAACTCATTGAATTAATTGATACTCGTCTCTCCAGAACTGTCTACCAGCGTTTTTTATCTATCCGATTAGACCAACTGCCTAATAGTGTTGGCTCCCTAGCCTCTCAACTACGTGGCTATGAAACTATCCGTCAGTTTCTCACCACGATTACCGCCTATCTGGCGGTTGACCTACCATTTATACTCTTCTACTTAGCACTTATCGCTATGATTGGTGGCCTAGTTGCCCTAATCCCTTTGGCATTTTTTATGATTGCCTGCTCGGTGGGTTATTACTTTTATCGGCAAATTGATCAGCTGGCTAGCAATATGAACGCCTCGGTTAATCTAAAACTGGGTCTATTGGTTGAATCCATTGAAGGGTCTGAGACCATCAAATCAGGTCAGGGTGGTTGGCGCATGCTTGCTAATTGGATGCAAGCCTCTGATGAGAATCGACACTATGACTTAGAAATGCGCCGACTAAGTGAGCAATCTCAATCCATGGTGTCACTATTCCAGCAAACCTCTTTTATTTTAATGATAGCCTCAGGCGCACTGTTAATCGGCCAGGGTGCTCTCACCATGGGTGGACTATTAGCCTGTTCTATCCTATCAGGTAGAGTACTAGCACCAGTAGCTCAAATCCCCAATCATCTCTTACAATGGGCCAATACCAAAGCCAGTATTCGTGCACTCGACAGACTTTGGCAACTAAAATGTGACCACGATAACATCAAGCAGCCGCTAACCCCCAACACCATACGCGGCCATTATCTTATTCAAAATAACACGGTATTTAACTATGGTAACAATCAGGCAGGTATCGCCTTACCTGAGATCCACATCAAACCTGGAGAAAAAATTGCCATCCTGGGTCCTATTGGCTCTGGCAAAACCACCCTACTACGCCTACTTAGTGGTATGTACCACCCCACTAAAGGAAAGATACTATTGGACAATATGAATTTGGCACATATCTCCAAACCCATACTGGCTGAACATATTGGTTTTTTACCGCAAGATGTGCGCCTATTTAAAGGCAGTCTTAGAGACAACCTGCTGCTGGGCATGACTGACCCAGGTGATGATAAGATCTTATTGACAGCCAAACAAACCGGACTACTAGACCGAGTAATTAATACCCACGAATCAGGCCTAGATCAAATGATCTCTGAAGGCGGGTCGGGCTTATCAGGTGGTCAAAAACAGCTGGTCAATCTCACTCGTCTTATCCTTAGGGCGCCCAATATTTGGCTGCTAGACGAACCCACTTCAGCAGTTGATCGAACGCTAGAGGTATCGCTCATCAAACTGTTTAAACAACTACTCAAGCCTAAACACACCTTGATACTCATCACCCATAAAATTGAGCTGTTATCACTGGTTGAACGCATTATGGTGATTGAACGCAACCAACTCATGATGGATGGGCCAAAGCAAAAGGTACTAGCTACACTCAACCAACAGCCTACTTATGACCAGTCTTGATACATTGCTTATTAGTATTAAGCGCCGCCTCTCTATTGCACAAGTGCTATTAGGCGGATTTTTGGGGTTATTAGCTTGGGCCATGATGTTCGAGATTGATGAAACTGTACGCGCTCAGGGCGTGGTGGTGGCTAGCGATCACTCTCAATTAATTCAAGTCTCTGACGGTGGTGTTCTGTCCAAGCTGTTAGTCAGCGAAGGTGAGCTGGTGAACGCTGGACAATTGTTGGCCACACTAGACAAATCGCGCATTGATGCAGCTTATCAGGAAATTAGATCTCAAGTTGCCTATCTACGCGCCTCCTTGGCTAGGGCGCAAGCAGAACTATCCAACTCAATACCTGTGTTTGATTCTCTATCTTATGAATACCCAGAACTGATTAAAGCAGAAACCAACTTATACCACTCGCAACAACAATCGCTCAGAGAAAAAACACAAGCGCTCAATGCCATGCTTGCCTTGGCACAACAAGAATTGAAGATGGTCATCAGTTTGGAGAAAACTGGCGATGTCAGCCAACTAGAGCTACTGCAAGCCAAGCAGAAAGTATTGGATTTGGAGCAACGAATAGCAGAAATTAAGAACCAGTATCAGGAGCAGCATTCGCTTGAGGTAGAAACATTGGAGGCGCAACTGATTAAAGCCACCCACCAGCTCTCACAGCATGAAGACCTACTGCAACACACCAACGTTTATGCGCCCGTAACCGGTATTATTAAGACCATTAACTTGACTACCATTGGCGGCGTACTAGGCCCAGGTGGACAATTAATGGAAATTTCCCCCACGCAAGGTGGGTACCTACTTGAGGCTAAAATCAGTCCGGTCGATATTGGGCGCATACGCATAGACATGCCAGTGACCATTAAGCTCGATGCATTTGACTACGCCATCTTTGGCGCGCTTAAAGGTAAAGTGATACATATTAGCTCAGATACACTATTGGACAATACTCAACCAGCCCAACAATCTGGATACTACCAGGTTAATATCGAGCTACTAGGTGCCGAGCATTTAGATAATCACAAATCTAAGGAAATCCAAGCCAAACTCGGCATGTCAGCCACAGTTGATATCAAAGTTAGTCAGCGCTCACTCTTTACTTATCTCATCAAGCCAGTTACCCGAGGATTTAGTGGTGCTCTTAATGAGCAATAGGACTAAATCTTAAACAAATAGTTACCGCCCAATGTTATGGCGCCCAACTTTCTAAAAAATCGATCGGTCTTGGCGATATTGGTACCCGAAGTTACGTGAAACAACAGATGTGTTACTTCTTGATCATTGGCGATCTTTTGCACTGAACGAATTAGCTTTAAGGCAACCTTGCCACCAACCAAGCTATAACGAATACTCTTTTTAACATACAGCACATTTACAGTAGCAATAGGCCTGGCATCCGCCACAAAGTATTCGCCCAGCGTCACATAGATAAAACCAACCGGCTTTTGATCGATGCGCGCCAACAAACCGATGGCTGCGCGATCTAGAACCTTGTTAAAGATTGAATCAAACTTATCTGAGCTAAACGCCATACTGGAGAACGCACTCTCAGCATGATCCTGCTTGGCCAACTGTAAGACATGAGGCTTGTCTTGGCGTTTGATAAAGCCAATATTAATCGATTGACCCATAGATTAAACTAGACAACCACCTGATCATCTACAATCCAATTAGCCTCATTGGCTGAGCTTTGGGTATTGAACACAAAATGCTCACTGGTTAAATCCTGATCATCCCAATCTCTACTTTGCAAG
>CAZMJI010000066.1:0-5858 GCA_964566765.1 uncultured Piscirickettsiaceae bacterium | reverse complement strand
ACCGAGATCAAACCTTTGGATAAGTTCTGGCCAGCAGAGGAGTATCACCAAGACTATTTGGCGAAAAACCCCAATGGTTATTGCCCCAATCATGCCACTGGGGTGAAATTTGATAACACTAAAGCGACTGACAAGATCTCGCCAAGTATTCAGCCTTTAGGCGGGCAAGAGATTTTGGTGATTGAAGCAGAAGACAAAGCCTCGTGCCTATATTGTTTAGAGTTTGAGAAAAAAGTCAGCTCCCAGTATCAAGGCTCGATTCCTTTGCACAGTGCACCAGCCTCCGCGCTTAAGGATTTCCAATTAAAGACCCCAACTTGGGCCACACCAACCATTGTGTTTATTACCGATGGTAAAGAGACTTGGTCGCATCAGGGTTATCTAACGCCTAAAGAGTTTTATCAAGCGCTGGGTGAGTTTAAATTGGGTAAAAGTTCAGAAGCCTTCAAGGTGGCCTTTGATGAAGGCACCGATGCACGCTTTTGCAAACAATATGAGATTTTTAAGGACACCCCGGACGGCGTGTTTATTGACAAGCTCTCTGGCGCGCCACTGTTTGATACGCGCGATCGCTTCAACTCAGGCTCTGGTTGGTTGTCTTTTACCCAGCCGGTAGCTGGTTCGGTGTATGAGAAGCCAGACAATAGCTACGGCATGCAGCGCACCGAGATTCGCGCTGTGGCCTCAGACATTCACCTAGGTCACGTGTTTAATGATGGACCAGGTGGACAACCGCGCTATTGTATTAATGCCACGGTATTGGAATTTATTCCTAGATAGTTTTTTACCTGCCTTTCACCTTGGTTTTTAATTTTGAATGCAGCGAACACTAAGACTTGATGCGCGCGCTTCTTCAAGTGCATTGACAGACAACCCATACCGCCAATCATCATCAAAGAAAACATTGACTGTTTGCGAAGGTCTGGCTGGATTGGTGGTGGTTGTCCAGAAATAGCCTAATCCGCCTTGACCAGCATCATAGATAATCTCAGACGTGTGGTCTCGATAACCAGCATAAGGAATGTTTAGGAAGCTGCCCATGGCATCGTCATTATTGCCTTCGAACTCATTGATAAATTCATACACGGTTGGCACTCTAAAGCCTGCAGGGCAGACGTGCTGGTAGGCAGATCCGGTGCTGGCACTTCCCCAGGAGTTTCGACGTTTTGACCCGTCATCATCTACTGAAGTCCAGTCGTAAGGAGTGTTAGAACTGGTGATGATGTTGCTACTGTTTGGAGACAGACTATTAATCGGGCCTACTGTGGTGGCAGTTTGTGTTCTAAGCTCATGCCCATCATGGTTACGCCCCCATTGGTACAAATTGCCGTAGCAAGCGCTATCGTTGAGGCTGGTGCAGACTTGATCAGCGCCAACATTACGGTCTAGCCAAACTTTTCCAGTATGTGGCGAGGTGACAGTATTATAACGATCGTCACTATTTTGATTGTATCCCACATTGGTAACCGATATGTTGACGACTTCTAGTGCAGCATACTTGGCATCTGTGGTAACAATGGTATTAGGCGTAATGGTAATGTTGTAAGTAACATTGCCATCATCCTCATTATCAGGCTGGCCATTTACAATAACATATTTGGTAATATCCCAATCATCCTGGTTAAAACTCATTGTGGATTCATTAATAGTGCCTTCAGTGGTATCCTCAGAGTTGAGATTGAAAAATACAAAGCCAGTAGGTTCGGTATTAAGACGTACAGTGAAGTACGCGTTAGTATCAGTCGGATCTTCAGTGGTGGTTAACACCATAGGAGTGGCTATTATCTCAGCCGTGTCATTATCAATATTGGTCATCTCAATATTGCCGGGATTAACTTTATCGTAGTTTAAATCTTCAGAGACGGCATCACCAAAAATAATGTGATAGGTGACATCGTCATCGTCAACATGATCATTCACACCAACAAAACCAATTCTCTGAAAGGTGTTCCAGTTGTCTGGACTAAAGTGAATAGTGGATGAAATGGCTAGCTTGCTGCTAGGGTCGTCATAGTCCTTAATAATGAGACCTTCTTTAGAATTACTGGTGTGATAGGCAATAGAAACAGTGTCAGTAGGCTGCGTGCTCAATTTAACATCAACATAGGCGGTAGACCTAGATTCAGAAGTTTGAGCATTATTGCTAGGTGAAGTTAGAATGAATCCAGGCGATATTGTACTACTATCGACTATGTTAACTTGCACATCAGCAATGGTTAGATTGGCATAATCACCACTAATAGTATGAGTGATAACAGCTGTGTTATTGTTGTTTGTAATCTCATTGTCGGCAGCGGTAATGGTAATGGTTTTTGCTGACCAATCATCTGGGGTAAAAGTCACCGGGCCTGACAGACTAATAACAGAATTGGCAGTCTCTGGGGTAATGGTTAAATTGCTATCCGGTTGTTTATTGAGATTCAAAGTGTAGGTATTGGTTAGACCGCTGACGACATTGACGCTAGTACTAGAAGGGGTAATGGTTAGTTGTCCTATTGGCTCAACCTCTGTTCCTGGATTTGTTCCTGGATCTGACTCCAAGCTTTGCTGCTCTTCTACATCTTGTACGTTGATACTCACCGTTTGTGTGTCAAACAACTGGTAACTACCCGTTACGGTGGCAGTGAAAACATAAGTGTTGTCGTTGTTAGCATCTATGGGAGTTTCATAATCAGGCGCTTGTTTAAAACTCACCACGCCAGTACTTGTGTCAAGATTAAACAGCGCAGCATCTGTCCCATTGATGCCATAACTAACACTGCCCTTAGTATCTTTAGCGGTTAACGTAATAGCATTTGTCTGTCCTTCATTAACATCAGCACTATTAGAGGAAGTAAACACAGGTCCGGTGTAGTTTAGCCATTTCTCTAGATTTATTTTTGACTGTCGTTGCGTGGGTTTGAGCGTGGTTAAATCTAGCATGGTGCTGTTTCTAAACGCTTGTTTGTCTGCAGTGAATTTTGTCACCTTTCCCTCGCCATCGAAAGGCAATTGAAGGGTTAGTTTGCCATAGCTTTGAGCTTCAGTCTCGTTGTTGTTAGTTTGACCCAATTCAAAACGACTGTTGTCCGAGAGGCTAACTTCGACACCCAAATCATAGCCGTCAATGTCGGTCTTTCGAGTTCGATCCCAGTGATGTCGAGAACCCTTTATCGTTGCCCAAGGCAGATAAGGCACCTGTCCAGAAACATTAATATCATAACCAGCGATAGGTTTCTCCACATAGTCACCAATCACGGTTTCGTTGGAGATGGGATGGTAACGATTAAAACCCAGTCCAAAATTAGAGCGTAGATATTCCAAGCCTACCGAACCACGCTTGTGTGCTGATTTGCCTTCATAGTCTAAAAATAGGTTGGCACCGAGGATAGATTGCTGGTCGGTAGACAGATATCGCTGACCCAAACCCAGATTCAAAGTTGGGCGTCTTTCCCCTTCGTTGACCGCAGAGAAGATCGAGCCTTGTAGGTAAGTGAGTTGGTCGATATCATCGCGATAATCGGTTAGTGGCTGGATGGTTTCAATGCTATAACTCAAATCATCAGACTCAATGCCTTGCAGCTGAATGGAGGTTTGTCCTTGTCCAAACTGAGAGACCAGTTCATTGGCCTTGGTATTAATCAGCTGTTCTGCGGTGTTAATGGCTTTATTGAGCGCTCGATCTTTAATCGCCTGGGCAGCCTGACTGGCGTCTAGCGCCAATAGTGAATGTGGTGACAGTAAGAGACTAAGTAGACTAACAACCACCGCCTTGTAATAGCGACAGAATCGCTTTGCAAGCCATGATGAGAAACTTATTGTGTATCGATAAATTTGACCAATCATTACCAACCCCCTCAAGCTGAAAAAAACAAGTGTGTGATTTATAGATAAGTTTGGCGCTAGCTGGTTTGACCTATCGCCTATTGTGTTTCAATTTGAAACATATATCAAAAGTATATTCCAAAATGAACCTAAAATAAAATTTTATTTATGGTTTATAGGAGGGCGTTATGGTTTATTTATTTTTTTCAACAATTTTGTTGAAAAATCAGGGATTTTTTATAGGTCGATACCGGCTTGCGCTTTGATGTTGGCGCGGAAGGCGTGTTTGCGATCTTGAATATCGCTCACCGTGTCAGCGAGCTGAACCAGGGCTTCTGATGCAGCGCGACCGGTAATCACCACGTGCTGATGTGGTGGGCGATTTTGAATGGTGTCTAAGACTTGTGCTTCATCTAGATAATGATAGTTAAGCATATAAGTTAGCTCATCCAATACCACCAAATCAATGGCTTTATCTTGTAGATACTGCTGGGCTTCGTTCCACGTGGCTTGCGCCAATTGTTTGTCTTGCTCCTGGTCTTGTGTTTCCCAAGTAAAGCCAGATTGCATGGTGCTGATTTTGACCTTAGGTTGTTGGGCAAGAAACCGATCTTCGCCGGTGCTCTGCTCACCCTTTAAGAATTGCACCAAAGCAACTTGCATGTCGTGCCCCAGGGCGCGACAAATCATGCCCAAGGCTGAGGAGGATTTGCCTTTGCCATTGCCCGTGAGTAGTACCACAATGCCGCGGTCAATATTGGCTGCTTCAATACGCTGGTCAATATGTGCTTTTTTGCGCTGCATGCGCGCTTTATAAGCACTGTCTTCAGTCATTAGCTGGTACGTGTTGTTAGTGCGTGAACAATACGATAACGTTGGTTTAGCGTAAGGGCGATGGATGCCACTAGCAACCAAGACAACACAGGTGCAATCTCAATCCACGACCAATGCGCAGCATA
This sequence comes from uncultured Piscirickettsiaceae bacterium, assembly GCA_964566765.1. Lineage (GTDB taxonomy): Bacteria > Pseudomonadota > Gammaproteobacteria > PS1 > Pseudothioglobaceae > Thioglobus_B. The sequence goes on along the minus strand of CAZMJI010000066.1, from coordinate 1,095 downwards.
GCTGGCGAATTTGCTCCAAGGGCTGGTGGTAAAGGCATAGTAGCTAATGGTGGCAACAAACCATTGGCTGGAGACAATGGTCACAACCATTAGCGCATGTTTAAACCAATGTTGATCTAGCGCTAATGTGCTGAGGAATCTACCCGCCCAAAAAGTTAGTGCGTAACTCAGAATCAGCACACTATAAGCCGGGGTGATGCAGTGCGCACTCACACCCTCGTAAACAATGGCGTAATTATCAACCGCCACCGCTGTCACAATCAGTGAAAACGCTACCCAGAACTGTCGAAGGTAGATGCCTGCAATTAGTAGTGCCGGTAGGGTGAAGTCAGGCAGGTGGGCGGTGCTACCTAGCCAACTGCTGTGCCCGCGAGTTGCGATGATGAGTAGTAACATCACCAGGGTGATGAAAAAGAAACTTAATTTGTTGAGTTTGTCTGTCATTAAATTCTCCTAATATGGGACAAATTATAGCCAATCGGTAAAGATAAAACCATCTCTCTCAATGGTTTCTCCTTGGGTAAGTTGGATGGCTTGCTGAAAATCCGGTGAGTTGTAGACAAAGGTGTGGAACTCACCATTTTCGCCACAAGGATCAGCCTGCTCTGGCAGTTTATCTAGCAAGTCTTGATTAAAGGCATGCCCAGCCAAATCAGTCGGCACTTGCTTGGGGTCAATACAAGTGATGTTAGCCTGAATGCCAAGCGCAATGATCTGTTTAGCCAATGCTTGAGTGTCGATCCCCCAGCAAGGAAAAATAGGCTGGATACCGGTGCCTTGCATTTGCGCTATGCGATAGTCGCGTATGTCTTCTAAGTATAGATCACCAAAGGCAACTTGCTGAACACCATCCGCCTTGATGCGATCAATAAAGTCGCGCATTATGTCTTGATAGGTCTCATTGCTGCACGGGTAGGGCAACTCGATCAGATGCAGTGGTAAGCCAATTTGCTTGGCCTGCTGTTTAAGTAACTTTAAGCGCGTGGCGTGCATGGCCACACGATTAGCCTGTTGGTTAATGGTGGTAAACAACCCAACCAGCTCGATACTTGGATCCTGTTTAAGTAGGTGCAGCGCATAGGCGCTATCCTTGCC
>CAZMJI010000065.1:0-5916 GCA_964566765.1 uncultured Piscirickettsiaceae bacterium | reverse complement strand
ATTATCTCCAAAAAGGCTTATTTGCCTCACGTATGGCATCCGCACGACTAATGCCGATATCTTCGAGCTGCTCATCTGTTAACTGACGCAGTGCTTGACGTTGTTTGGCAATCTCTTGGTATTGCTGAATCTTGCCAAGCAGTTGATAGCCACTTAACAAAAGTTGCGACCAAGAAAATCTAAACAATCCTGTATGTTGCGGTTGGTTTTTAAGTGTTTGTTCCATGGCTTTCTCCGTTGGTTTCTTCATGAGGTAAATTATAGAATTTTCATCTGAACCAGTACAGATATAGAATATATTTATATTAAGCATAACAGATTGCTATAATGTTATCTGTTATGATATTTTTATCCACACTCTGTACCGATTAAGATGAAAAACAACCTATATACTCAGGTAGCTGACCAACTAATCCAGCAAATTGAAGACGGCGTTTACAAGCCAGGCGATAAGCTGCCTTCGGTGCGCGCCATGGCCAAACAACGCTCGGTCAGTGTTTCCACTGTGTTAACTGCTTATGGCATGTTGGAAGATCGAGGTTTTGTTGAGGTAAGACCTAAATCAGGCTATTATGTTCGTCGCTCCTCGGTCAGATCACACAAACTACCATCGATTGACTCCGAAGACTGTTGCCAGCCGCATCGCGTGACTAAGATAGAGCGCATTATGGAAGTGATGCGTGATGGTGCTAGACAATCTGATTTTATCAATCTGTCCTCTGCCACTCCGGATGGCAACTTTCCCATGTTGCACCAAATGAAAAAAACTTTTTCCAGTGTGGTGAGAAATCAGGCGTTTTTAGGTGTGGGATACAACACGCCTGATGGCAGTGAATCCCTACGCCGAGAAATTGCCAAACGCTCGATGGATGCTGGGATTTTGGTCTCCCCTGATGAGATTGTCACCACTTTAGGTTGTCAAAACGCCTTGGAATTGTCGTTACGCGTACTCACCAAGCCCGGCGATATTGTAGCGGTTGAAACCCCTTGTTATTATGGCTTATTACAATTGATTGAGTCCTGCGGCCTAAAAGCCATCGAGATTCCGGTGGATGCAGATACAGGTATGAGTATTGATGCACTTAAGTTGGTATTGGAACAATGGCCCATTAAAACCATTATTAGCATCCCCTCACACAACAATCCCCTAGGTACTGTGATGCCAGATGAGCACAAGCAACAATTGATTGATTTGATTGAGCAGTATGACGTGCCGCTGATCGAAGACGATGTGTATGCCGAGCTGGGTTATGGCAACAAGCGCCCTAGAGCAATTAAGTCATTTGATACTCGAGGCCAAGTGTTGCTCTGCTCCTCAGTTTCAAAAACCTTAGACCCTGGTCTTCGAGTAGGCTGGGTGATGCCAGGTAAGTATCAATCTGCCATCAGTCGTCAAAAGTTTGTGAGCAGTGTGGCCACTGCGCGCCTGGCTGAGCTGGCGGTGGCTGAGGTGCTCAGTCGAGGCAGCTATGACCGTCACCTGCGTCTAGTGCGTGAATCTTATAGGCAGCGACGAGACCAAATGATTGATTTAATTGGCGAATATTTTCCTAGCGAGACTCGGCTCTCGAAACCGCAAGGTGGTTTTGTGATTTGGGTGCAGCTCCCTGAAAAGGTCAATGTGTTAAGGTTGTATAATGATGCCAGAGATCAAGGTATTTCCATCTCTCCGGGCGATATTTTTTCTTTAAATGACAAATATCAATCTAGTATTCGCTTGACCTATTCACAGCCTTGGACACCTAAGCGTGTTGAGGCGATTAAGACCTTGGGTCGGTTGATTGATCATCAGTTGCAGGATGTGTAGTATTTGGCACCCTCGAGACGATTCGAACGTCCGACCTGCCGCTTAGGAGGCGGCTGCTCTATCCAGCTGAGCTACGAGGGCTAAGTAGGCCTATTATCAAGGCATTAGAGCAATTGTTCAAGCCAAGATTTGCGCAAGCATGGACTGCGGATCATTGTAGTCAATGGCAATGATTTTTCTGCCTTGCTCACGCTCAAAAACCAATGAGGGGAAACTATTAACGCCTAAGTCTCGGGCTAGTTGCCTATCATCCTCTAGTTGCTGTTGTGTTTGGCTGGCATTTAAGTCTTGGCTAAACTGCTCGATATTTAAATTTAGCGTTTTGGCCAAATCAACCAAGGTTGTATCCTCCGAAGGATTTTTGGCTTGCAGGTAGTAGGCTTGTTGGATAGCCTGGATCATCGGCACTTCAAGTGCCGGGTTTTGATGTTTAGCAGCAATCACGGCGCGACAAGCCGGGTAGGTTGAGCGCCTTGGTTGGCACAGATGCCAAAAATCCTGATTAAACTCAACCCCAGGAATGCGCTGCTGGATTTTGCGCCATTGTGATTGAATATAGTGGCGCATATCAATACTCATGGGCTCATCACTATCCGCTGCCAAGCCACCCAATACATAACGAATTTGAATGGCTTTGGGTAGTGACTGCTGCAGCGCTATCCAAGTTTTCTGAAAGCCCCAACACCATGAGCACATGGGGTCGTGAATATAGTAAAGCAGGCTTGATTTCATCCTAAGTGTCCATAGATATAGTAGTAGAATAGTCTATATTAACTTGTTAAAAAACGGAGTGTTTCAATGAACAAAACCAAGCTTATTTTTCTCTCTGCCGCTTTCTTGTCGCCATTGGCATTGGCAGGTACTTATATGGATACTGCCAAGGTGGTTGCGGTAGATAAAGTCTACCAAACGCACACCATTCGCGAGCCATATCAAGATTGTTATATCAAAGAGTTTTATCAGCCTCAGGGTGATGGCTCTGCCACCAATGAAATCATGGGCGGTATTTTGGGCGGTTTGATCGGTAATCAATTTGGCGATGGTCGAGGCAAAGATGCGATGACCGTAGCCGGCGCAGCACTGGGCGCCTCGTTGGCGCATGATGATGAGCTGGCCAAATCGAAAACCGGCAAAGTCATTACCAAAGAGGTGTGTGAAACCAAATATCGCAGCCGTTCTGAAGAGCGTATCAGTCATTATCGTATCCAGTATGAATACGAGGGTCGTACCTTTACTTATACCAGCCGACGTAAACCACAATCTGATGAGATTCGCGTTAAGGTTCAGGTCACACCAAAGTAAGTGAACAGCGACAAAACCTTTGACGAAGTGCTGGCTTCGGCCAAGGCGGGCGATGCGCAGTCTCAATGCGACTATGCATTGATGCTAGAGCTGGGCTTGGGCATGGATCAAGATCTGCCCTTAGCCTTTTCATATTATCAAAAATCGGCCGAGCAAGGTCATGCAAAAGCACAGTATAATTTGGGGGTTTTTTACGCGCTGGGTAAGGCGGGTGAAAAAGATATTACCAAGGCCAAACATTGGATTAAACAGGCGCATGAAAACGGCTATTCAGGCACCAGTATTTTTTAAAAAGGACACAAAACATGAAAGACATCAAGGTTGAAGACAGACTGATTTTTGCACTAGACGTACCTGAGGTAGCAGATGCCAAAGCTTTGGTAGAGCAGCTTGACGACAGTGTGAATTTTTACAAGATTGGCATGGAAATGCTAATGACGGGTCAGTACTTCCAACTGATGGATTGGCTGATTGAAAGAGACAAAAAAGTGTTCGTTGACCTGAAGTTCTTTGATGTACCTGAAACGGTAGGTCGTACCATCAATCGTCTAAGCAAATATGGCGCAACTTTTGCCACCATTCATGGCAACCAGGCATTGATGGAAAAGGCGGCTGAAAATAAAGGCGATCTAAAGATTCTAGCGGTAACCGCACTCACCAGTTTGGATCGTGGTGATCTAGACGATCTAGGCTTTGATTGTGATGTACAAGACTTGGTCATCTCACGTGCTAAGCGTGCGTTTGAAGCGGGTTGTGACGGTGTGGTGTCGTCAGGTCTGGAAGTGCCGTTCTTAAGAGAATATGTGGATAATAAATTGATCGCAGTGACGCCGGGCATTCGCCCAGTGGCCAATGATGATGATCAAAAGCGTGTGGTTGATGTGGCCACAGCCTTTGGCTCGGGTTCAGACTACATCGTGGTAGGCCGTCCAATTAAAAATGCGGATGATCCGTATGAGGCAGCCGCCAATATTCAGCAAATTATTAAAGGCTGCTTTGCTTAAAAGCTCCTAGAGAGGATTTGAATCGCCGGTTTAGCCGGCGATTTTTTTTATCCCTTTCTTAATTCGGTGACTTGGTCAAAGCCAATACCCCAATTGTCAGTATTAACCTCATCAATTACCACCACCGTGGTGGCTGGATTTTTATCCAGTACGTCGACCAGCAATTGCGTGGCACCTTGAATCAGCTGTTGTTTTTGTTCTTTAGTCACCCCTTCATCGGTGATTTTGATATTGACATAAGGCATGATTTATCCTTTAATTGACACAGATATGCTCACTATACCAGTTTTGCAAAACCATGAATTATCACGCACATGTCTATTGGCACAATGAATATCAGCGAACCTTGGCAATAGCACTCAGAGAACAGTTAGAGAGCCTAGGATGTGGCCTGGGTCAAATTATGGACCAGCCAATCGGACCGCATCCGCTGCCGATGTATCAAGCCAACTATAGTGACCAGAATGCTGCCCAGGTTGAGCGTTTTTTAGCCGATCAAGGTTTGACGGTATTGTTGCATGAAGATACAGGTAATCATATACGCGACCACACGGATGGGGCTAGATGGTTTGGTGAGACGCTAACATTGGATGTACAATGGCTAAAACGTTTTATTGATGAGCAGTAGGCCGAGCAAATAATTATGGATGCACAAATCTTATTATTTATTATCACATCATTGGCCATTATTCTAACGCCTGGCCAAGATATGTTACTGGTGGTTTCTAGAGGTGTTTCCCAAGGATCGAAGACTGGCGTTGTCACCTCAGCAGGTGTAAGTACGGGATTGTTAGGTCATTCACTGTTAGCTGCATTTGGCTTAGGCGCTTTCTTAATGGCATCTGAAACGGCGTTTATGCTTATTAAGTATATTGGTGCTACCTACCTGGTTTGTCTAGGCGTGCAGTTGCTTTTATCTAAACCAAGTGAGTTGCAGCTTGAGAAGTCTTCTAAAAGTTCACTCAAACAATCCTTTATTGCTGGTGCATTTTCTAATATTGCCAACCCTAAGATAACCATCTTCTATTTTGCCTATTTGCCTCAGTTTATCTCTGCTGATATTGCAAATCCTGCTTATTACTTGTTTGCACTAGGTTCTGGATTTGCCTTACTTACCTTTGTTGTTAAAGCGCCAATTGGATATTTGTCGGGCAAGTTTTCTCAGCATTTACAACGTAGGGTCAATATCTTGAAATGGTTTAATAAAACCAGTGGAATAGTATTGGTTGGTTTGGGTGTCAAGTTGGCTTTTGAATCTAAAGCTTAAACACCGAAGGATTCTCAAGTATAATTTCGATTTTTCGCTTTATAGTCGCGTAGCTCAGCTGGTTAGAGCACTACCTTGACATGGTAGGGGTCGGTGATTCGAATTCACTCGCGACTACCACTTTTGTCAGATGTTGATTGCGCCTTAAATAATTCGGGTCGTTCTTTGATCTGTTGGCGTACCCATTGACACATGGGGTTATGATGATGCCGCTTATGCCAATAAAGATGAATATCAATCTTGGGTGATGCCAGCTCTTTAGGGGGTTCTTTAATGATAAGCGCGTGTTTTTCACAAAGGCGTTTAGAAAACCCTCTAGGTAGATGAAATAAGACATCCTCAGCTTCACAAAAATAACCAATATTGGCAAAGCTACTGAGTCGTAGTGAGATTTTAGGTGGCTTTTCTCCAATATCTTTAAACAATTGAGAGGAGGCTACCGTTCCTTGTCCGGTAATGGAGACCATGGCATGCTTGGCGTTAAGATAGTGTTTGAGTGTGAGTTCTTGATTGGCCAGTGGATGTTGTTTGCGCAT
>CAZMJI010000064.1:0-5978 GCA_964566765.1 uncultured Piscirickettsiaceae bacterium | reverse complement strand
CTCTGCTTAAAACGGAATGTCGTCATCAAAGGTATTGTCGACTGGTGTGATTGGATCAGCAGCTGGCGCTTGTGCTTGCGGCGCACTTGGTGCTGATTGCTGCGGTGCGCCACCACCCATTTCATCACGACGATCCAGCATCTGTAGTACGCCGTTAAAGCCTGAAACCACCACTTCTGTGGTGTAGCGGTCTTGACCATTTTGATCTTGCCATTTGCGCGTTTGCAGCTTGCCTTCAACATATACTTTAGAGCCTTTGTCTAGGTACTGACCGGCAATCTCAGCCAGCTTGCCAAATAGGCTAACGCGGTGCCATTCGGTCTTCTCTTGTTTTTGGCCGGTATTTTTATCGGTCCAAGCCTCTGAAGTTGCAACCGATAGATTGGCAATTGCGCTGCCATTTGTTGCGTATTTGACTTCAGGTTTTGCACCCAGATTGCCAACTAAAATCACCTTGTTAATACCTGCCATTGTCTCTTTGTCTCCGTTTAATGTTGTTGTTTGAATCTTAGCATCACCAGTGCCCAAATAAGCATCAGTAATGTGGTTAATAAGAATACACTATTTAGTCCATAAGTGGCATAAATCCATCCGCCTAATACGCCACCTACAAAGGCCCCCAAAAACTGCGATGTTGAATAGATACCCATGGCCAGGCCGCGTTTTTGCGCCTGCGCTCGTCGGGCAATTTGTGCTGGTAGTAGCGCCTCTAGCGCATTAAAACCAATAAAGAACACCAGCAGCAAGATGAAAAAGACTGGATAACTTAATGTTAGTTGATAGAACAAGACTTGACTCAGGGTCAGTAGGGCAATGGCCAGCAAAATAACCGCTTTGGTTTTCTTCAGCTTCTCCGCCAGGATAACCAGTGGAATCATGCCGGCAAAAGACAAAATAACCACGGGCAAGTAAAGCTGCCAATTGTCTTTAACCTCAACAATTTGATTTTGTACCATCAGCAGTGGCAGAGCAACAAAGGCACAGGTTAGCACCAGGTGCAAAGTAAAGACACTGAAATCGAGTCTTAATAGGTCGGCCTTTAATAACTGCTTAAAGTTGGCATAAGACAGCTCGTATTGTGCGGTGGGTTTTACATAAGGCAAGGTGAGGACCACGCCTAGGGCGATTACTGAGAGTAGGGCGATTGAGGTAAACAAGCCCGACAGACCAAATTGATAAGCAATCACTGGACCAATCAGTAGTGAAAGCATAAAGGCAAGGCCAATTTGCACACCGACAAAGGCATTGGCCTTAGCGCGCTGATCTTCACTGACAAAATCCGCTAAGAATGCCATTAATACGGCTGAGATGGCACCACCGCCTTGTAATGAACGGCCAATAATCACCCCGATTAAAGTTTGTGATTCAGCGGCAATCACCGAGCCTAGTAGGAAAATCAACAGACCCATGACAATCAGCGGCTTGCGTCCGTAGCGATCGGACAAGTAACCAAACGGGATTTGCAGCAGTGCTTGGGTTAAGCCATAAATGCCAATCGCCACGCCAATCAAATACGCACTACTGTCTGCATATTGATCGGCGTAGATGGAAAACACCGGGAAAATCATAAACAGCCCCAGCATCCTGGCAGCCATAATCGATGAAATCTTAAGCGCAAAAATACGCTCTTGCTTGGTCATCGAGACTTAGTCCTCTAGCGTGTAGTGTGGTGTGTATAGTGGGTAGCTCTTTTTCAACACGCGGCGTGCATCGGTGGCCAAGCGCTGTTGACCTAGTTGATCGTAGTTGTGCGCCATTAGGTGTAAGGCAGCCGGCACTGATGGTGTGTTTGGGTATTTTTCAATGATGTATTTACAACGATTTACCGCAGACAGATAGGCTTCTTTTTTGGTGTAGAAAATGGCCACAAAGAGTTCGTGTCTAGAGAGAATGTTTCTCAGCACAATCAAGCGCGTTTTGGCTTCTTCTGCATACTCGGTTTTGGGAAATTTTTCAATCAGCGCCAAATAGTAGTTAAAGGCATCACGCACAGAATCCACATCACGTTGCGCATTGTCGGTTAAGAAGTCATCCAGAATTGAGCGCGACTTGTCTTCCGACACCACGCCACGTAGATAGTAAGCATACGGCGTAGAGAAATGCTCAGGATAAAGCTTGATGTAATTATTTAGATGGTCAATCGCTAAGTCATAATCTTCACGCTTGTACAACACATAAGCAATCTCAAGTTTGGACTGCAGTGCGTATTTAGACGCGGGATAAGCTGCTTGCAGTTGCTCGTAAAGCTTAATTGCTTCATCGGTTGAACCGCCCGATACCTGTTCTTTAGCTTGCTCAAAAAACGTTTTAGGCGACCAGCCCTTGGTCACTGATTCGCGTTTTTTCTCTTCTTCCCACCAGCAACCGCTGAGTGATAAGGTTAAGATGGGGATTAATAACAGTAGTTTTTTCATGAAAAGCGTCTAAAAATATATTGCCAAAGTGCAAAATCATTATACTGATTCGCTTGTATTATAATGGCAAAGATTTTGGCGTAAAGTCCATACAGATTCATGAGTCAATTGCAAAAACGTATTCTTATCTCCGACCTCTGCGACGCGGTTGAAGATTATATGACCAAAGAGCAGGTAGAGCAGGTCTATCAGGCTTATATCGTGGCGGCGACAGCACATGATGGTCAATACCGAAAATCTGGTGAAGCTTACGTATTTCACCCGCTAGCGGTTGCCATGATCTTGGCTGAGCTCAAGCTGGATTATTATTGTATTGCCAGTGCCTTGCTACACGACTGTATTGAAGACACCAATATTACCTACGAAGACATTGAGCGTGACTTTGGCATTGAGGTGGCCGATATTGTTGAAGGTGTGTCTAAGATTACCGGTCTAGAATTCCACTCTAATGTTGAAAAACAGGCGCAGAACTTTAGAAAGCTGCTGCTGGCCATGAGTGATGACATGCGGGTGATGGTGATTAAGCTGGCCGATCGGCTGCATAATATGCGCACCTTGGGCTCTATGTCTAGAGCCAAACAACTCAGAATTGCCAGAGAAACCTCAGAGATTCATGCGCCGATTGCCCGTCGATTGGGCTTGAACAGCATTAGGGTGGAGTTAGACAACTTGTGTTTCTCAGTAATGCATCCTTATCGAAATCAGGTGATTGTTGATCACATTCGTCGCCATTGTGGCAATCAAACCAAGATTGTCAATCACACCTTAGAGGAGATTGAAAATCGCTTGGAGCAAGAAGGCCTGCCTGAGGCGCAAGTTAGCGGTCGTCGTAAACAGCCTTTTAGTATTTATAACAAGATGAAGCGCAAGCAGCTGAAGTTTGCTCAGGTGTTGGACATGTATGCTTTTAGAGTGGTGGTTGAGGATGTGGCCGAGTGCTACCAGGCGTTGGGCATTATTCATAACCTCTATAAGCCACTACCAGGCAAATTTAAAGACTATATTGCTCTGCCAAAATCTAACGGTTACCAATCCCTGCATACGGTGTTATTTGGCCCTAATAAGATTTTTATTGAGGTGCAGATTCGCTCCAAGGACATGCATTTTGTCTCTGAATACGGTATTGCTGCGCATTGGCATTATAAGAGCAATCAGAGTCATGATGCGCAATTGGCCAGCAATTGGCTGGGCTCACTCTTAGACATTCAGCAAAACTCAGGCACCTCGGTTGAGTTCTTAGAAGAAACCAAGAATGATTTGTTCCCGTCAGAGGTATTTGTGTTTACCCCTAAGGGCGACATTGTGCAATTGCCTTATAAGTCCACGGTGCTGGATTTTGCTTATGCGGTACATACCAATATTGGTCATCAGACAGTTGGCGCTAGGGTGGATCAGGTGAGCGTGCAACCAAGCGCCGAACTTAAGTCCGGACAAACCATTGAGATTATCACCAGTCCGAATGCCAAACCGCATCCATCGTGGTTGCAAATTGCCATGACTGCCAAGGCTAAGTCTGCCATTAAAGCACAGTTAAAAGGTGAGTCGGCTTCGGAGCTGATTCAGCTGGGCGAATACCTATTAACCAACGCTTTTGACTACCAAGGTGTGGATGCTGATAGTATTAGTGAACAGCAGTGGCAGAGCTGCCTAGAAGCATTAGGCTGCAGCTCTAAAGAGGACTTATTTTTGCGCATTGGCCTGTCTGAGATCTTTGTCTCCGTGGTATTAAACCAGCTCAGAACTGACGATTCTCAGGCTACCATTCAAAACATTGTGATTCGCAAAACCCAAGGCAAGGCCATTAGTTTTGCGCATTGTTGTTATCCGATTCCGGGCGATCAGGTGGTTGGCGTGCTGACCACTTCTAAAGGTATGGTGATGCATAGGCATGACTGTCATAACCTATCGCAGGCCAAAAACAACAAGCAACAATGGCTAGAGATTGACTGGCAGGCGGACCCAGAAGAAGAGTTTTTGGTTAGAATCAACATTGACGTGGCCAATCGCCGTGGCACCCTGGCTTCTATTGCCAACATCATTTCTAAGATGGGCATCAATATCGAGAATTTGGATATGCTAGAGAAGGATAATTCGATGAAATCATTGATGCTCGGCGTGATGGTGAAAAACACCGAAGTGCTCGATGAGGTTTTCTACAATATTAAGCAATTAGAATTTGTCAAAAATGTCAGCAGATTCTAAGGGTTTTGTAAGCAATTTGCCGCTGATTTTTTGCTAAAATTTAAGGCATACCAACCTTAAGGAAGACCTATGAGATGGACCGACTCTTTAGACATCGCCATTAGCCTAGATGAAACCCACCCGGATATTGACCCTTTGTCGATTAATTTTGTGGATTTGCGACAAATGGTGATTGCATTAGAAGACTTTGATGATGACCCTGATAAATCAGGTGAGAAAATCCTCGAAGCCATTCAAATGAATTGGATTGAAGAACGAGAATGAAAAAACTCCTTTTTGGACTCTGCTTTGTCTTGGCACAACAGGCCAATGCACTGTTAGAAGTAACCATTTTAAAAGAAGCTGAAGACGCCTTTCCAATCGTTATTGCGCCGTTTGAAGTCAGTGGCAAAGCTGAGCAGGGTGTGGCCATTGCGCACATTATGCGCGACAACTTTAACCGATCGGGTGAGTTTAGGGCTTCCAGTGCCAAGCAGCCGGTTCAAGGTCAGATCGATTTCGATCAGTGGCGCAGTCGTAAGATTGAAGCCATTGTGCACGGCAAGCTGGCACAAGTCAGCCAAAAGATCTTTAATGTGGAGATCTCTCTGGTGGATGTGTATTCCACCAAGACCCTGTATCAGGCCAAATTTGCGGTGCACAATAGCGGTATTCGTCGTATTGCCCATTACCTATCTGACCAAGTGTTTCATGCGCTATTGGGCGAGAAAGGTTCGTTTGATACACGCCTGGCTTATGTGACCGTTGCCAAAAATAAGCGTGGTCAACGTGAATATCGTTTGGAAATTTCAGACTCTGATGCGCAGAATCCACAAACCGTATTGACCTCAAACGATCCAATTCTCTCACCAGCTTGGTCGCCAGATCAAAATAAAATCGCCTACGTGTCGTTTAGAAATGCCCGCTCCGAGGTATTTGTGCAATACCCATTCGTGCGCCGTAAGACGCAAAAACTGCCTTATTTTGATGGCATTGCTTCTGCACCCGCTTGGCATCCAGATGGCCATAGTTTGATTCTAACGTTGTCTAAGGATGGCAATAAGGACATCTACAATTATCACTTAGAGACACAAAAACTCACACGTCTGACCAGCAGTTCAGCCATTGATACTGAGGCCAGTTATTCACCTGATGGTGAGTCGATTGTGTTCACCTCTAATCGCTCTGGTCAGGTTCAGGTGTATATTAAACATCTGGCCTCTGGCAAGGTGTCACGTGCCACTTTTGAAGGCAGCTACAATGCCAAAGCGGTGTTTTCACCGGATGGCAAGTCGTTGGCCTTGGTGCATCGTGCGGGTAAGGATTACCGCATTGCCATGTTGGATATTGAGACCAAAGATTTAACGGTGATGACGGATAATA
>CAZMJI010000063.1:2873-6038 GCA_964566765.1 uncultured Piscirickettsiaceae bacterium | reverse complement strand
CCGTATGCACACCTACTAACTCACCTTGATCGTTCTTCTCAAACGACTTGGTCATCAGGTGATAGGCTCTTGGGTCTTGACCAAACACGGTCTCGGCCTCTGCGTGACCATAGTCAACACGATAGATCAGTGGCCACTCTGGCCATGGGTTGTTTTCAGCACGTTCAACCGGCGGCTTACCCATCAGTTCGAAATTCACCACCGATTTGGCGCCTTGGCGAATGGCTGTGGCAATACAGTCGGTGCCAGTGTCACCGCCGCCGATCACAATCACGTCTTTACCATTGGCGTTGAGTTCAGCCTGGTTGGCATCACCAGTGTCTAGTAGACTCTTGGTGCTTTGAGTTAGATATTCCATGGCCAGATGTACGCCATTGGCATCGCGGTTATCAACCGGTAGGTCGCGCGCTTTGGTGGCGCCGGTGGCAAACACCACGGCATCAAAATCTTTTTGCAGCTCTGCGACGCTGATGTCTTTACCAACGTTGACATTGGCAATAAATTCAACACCTGAGTCTTTCAGTAGACTGACACGACGATCAACCACATCTTTGCCCAACTTCATGTTTGGAATACCGTACATTAACAAGCCGCCAATACGGTCATCACGTTCAAAGACCGTGGCCTTATGGCCCATCTTGTTCAGTTCGTCAGCCGCCGCCAGACCTGCTGGACCCGAGCCGATCACCGCCACTTTTTTACCAGTTCGGTACTCGATGTTCTGTGGCTTAATTAGGCCCTGGTCAAAACCTTGGTCAATGATTGACTGCTCAATGTTTTTAATGGTGACCGCCGGGTTGTTCATGCCTAAAACGCAAGCACCTTCACAAGGTGCTGGACACACACGACCGGTAAATTCTGGGAAGTTATTGGTCTTAAGTAGTCGAGCTAGAGCCTCTTGCCATTTGTTGTTGTAAACCAGATCGTTCCATTCAGGAATCAAGTTGTCCACTGGACAGCCATCATTTGACTGGCAAAAAGGCACACCACAATCCATACATCTGGCACCCTGCTCCTGCAGATGGGCCACATCGTGCTCGCCACTAAAGATCTCGCCATAATCTTGAATACGCTGATCAGCTGGACGATAACTCTCTGTCTTACGGTCAAATTCTTTAAAGCCGGTTACTTTTCCCATGGTGTTTAGACGAAACTTAAAACAATATAAAGCGCATAATTATGCCATAGTTGGAGTAATCTTGCACAGCTGAAAACCAGCTTTAATCTTAGGGCTGAAAATATATTGAATTCTTGTCTTGTTAAAGGTCTAAATTCTGGGTATAATTGTCCGTTTTTGATATTTTCATATTTTTAGAGCAATGAACGTAATTGACCAAATCGAACAAGAGCAACTAAGAGACGACATTCCTGAGTTTGCCCAAGGTGATACTGTGGTTGTACAGGTAAAAGTACGCGAAGGTAACCGTGAAAGACTACAGGCATTTGAAGGTGTGGTTATCGCTAAGAAAAACCGTGGTCTAGGTTCAGCATTCACCGTTAGAAAGATCTCACACGGCGAAGGTGTTGAGCGTGTTTTCCAAACCCATTCTAAGATGATTGACTCGGTTGAAGTTAAGCGTCGTGGTAAGGTGCGTCAAGCCAAGCTATACTACCTACGTGGTCTAACTGGTAAGGCTGCTAGAATTAAAGAGAAGTTGGCCAAGAAATAAGGTTTCAGCTTTTCTCAAAATGCCGGCAATAGCCGGCATTTTTTTTGTCTAAAATTAGAGTCATGGACAACGCGGTCTTTATTGAACAATTTTTAGACCATCACTGGCTTACGACTGGCGCTAGTGCCAATACCCTATCGGCTTATCGTTCAGATCTAAGCCTGCTAGCACGCTTTTTAGACAAGTCACTTGAGCGGGTTGGTGCGGATGATATTCGCGATTACTTTGTGCATAAACAGCCTGCCAGCTCAACACAGGCGCGGATGCTTACCTGCTTTCGCGGCTTCTACCAATACTTGGCCAACCAACAACTGATCGAAACCGACCCCTGCGCCACCTTCGCCTCGCCTAAGCAAGTACAGAAACTGCCAATTTTTCTATCGGTTGATGAGGTGGGGGCGATTCTAGATGCGCCCGACACCAACACCGTTTTCGGACTCAGAGATCGCGCGATGTTAGAGCTGCTCTATTCTTGCGGCCTGCGGGTCACAGAGTTGGTGGATCTGCGTTATCAAAACATTAATCTGAATGATGAATATTTGCGCATTGAAGGTAAGGGCAATAAAGAGCGCATCCTGCCGATGGGCGAGTTGGCGATTGAATACCTTGGGCAATATGAATCAGGCGCGCGCCAACACCTATTAAAGAGCGGGCAATCCGAGGCTTACTTCTTGTCCAATCGAGGTCAAAGCATGAGTCGGCAGAACTTTTTCTACATCATCAAAGCCTATGCGGCCAAGGCTGGCATTGACAAACCTTTGTCACCACACACCCTTAGGCATGCCTTTGCCACACATCTGGTGCAAAGTGGCGCGGACCTTCGCAGTGTGCAGCTGATGCTGGGACATAGTGATATTTCGACCACGCAGATCTACACCCATATCCACAACAAACAGCTGAAGTCTCAGCATCAAAAGCACCACCCCAGGGGGTAGTGCTCGCTTTAGCCAGCGAGTTTCTTCTGGCGATATTCTCTTAAGGCTGGCTCAGTGTAACCATTTGGCTCTTCAACCCCTTGGAATACCAAAGCTAGGGCCGCTTGGAAGGCAAAGCCGTCATAGCTTGGCGCCATGTTTTGATAGAACGGATCATCCTGGTTTTGCTCGTCCACCACTTTGGCCATGGCTTTAAACGTCGTCTCCACCTGATCTTTAGAGCAGATACCATGATGCAGCCAGTTGGCCATATGTTGAGAAGAAATACGCAAAGTCGCACGGTCTTCCATCAAGCCTACTTGATTAATATCTTTCACCTTAGAACAACCCACACCCTGGTCAATCCAGCGCACCACGTAACCTAGGATACTTTGTGCATTGTTGTCCAATTCAGCTTGGATTTGCTGATCAGTTAGGCTGCCAGTCATCAGCGGTGGCAACAATAGATCGTCTTCATTGACCTCAACACTGCCAGCTAGCAACTCTTGTTGACGGGCAAAGACGTCAAACTGGTGATAATGCGTGGCATGCAAGGTAGCCGCCGTTGGTGACGGCACCCA
>CAZMJI010000063.1:0-2773 GCA_964566765.1 uncultured Piscirickettsiaceae bacterium | reverse complement strand
GCCGCCTCAATACAAGCTGCCAGATTGGCAGAGGTGCGACGCTCTTCATCCATAATACCAATCTTCAGCGTGTTGGCAGGTAGGCCGAAGATTTCTTCCACTTTGGTAAATAGCGCCACACTAAAGGCCACTTCTTCTGGGCCGTGCATCTTTGGCTTCACAATGTAGAGGTTGCCGTGCTTTGAATTGGTTTTTAAGTGTTTAACATCGTGCAGGGCAATCAGTGTGGTGACCATGGCATCAATCATACCTTCAGGCGCCTCACGTCCTTGGTCGTCAATGATTAGATCACTGAGCATATGGTGACCCACATTACGTACCAACATCAGGCTGGTGCCTGACAATTCGCTGGCTTGGCCATTGGCATCGGTATAAGCCTTAGGGGTGTTGATACGACGCTCAACTTTGTCACCACCTTTGTTAAAGCTGGCCACTAGGTCACGCTTCATCAAACCTAGGAAATTACGATAGGCGTCAATTTTCTCTTCAATACCTACCGTTGCTACTGAGTCTTCCAAGTCAATAATGGTGGTTAGAGCAGACTCTAACAGCACATCGCTAATGGCCTGATTCTCATCCAGCACCAATTCAATATGTAGATTGTTTTGCTTAAGCAGCAAGTTACCGTCTGCAGTCACACCGGCATAATGCGTGGCCTCTTTGAGTGTGGTTTGCGTGTTATCTGTTAGGCTAAATACCGGTGCAGCAGCAGTATCAACTGCCGCGATTTGTGCATAAGAGCCCTCGGCCAGTGGCACCACTTCATCTAGGAACTCATTGGCCTTGGCAATCACCTTGGTGGCACGATCAGCGCTAGATTCATTCTCATCACGCGCCACTGCATTGGTGCCGTAAAGCGTGTCGTACAAGCTACCCCAGCGCGCATTCACCGCATTTAGGGCAAAACGTGCATTAGACGCTGGCACCACCAATTGTGGGCCGGCAATGCGGGCAATTTCATCATCCACCTGACCGATCTCAACGGAAAATGGTGCTGGCTTAGGCAGTAGGTAACCAATCTCTTGCAAGAAGGCCTTATAAGTTGGCAGGTCAATCTCACCTGGGTTGGCTTGATGCCAAGCATCCACTTTGGCTTGAATCTGATCACGCTTGTCCAGCAGTGCCTGACCCTGATCTCTAAACTCAGCGATAAAGCCGGTTAACGCGGCAAAAAAATCTGCCGACTCTACCTCTAATCCTGGCAATACTTCGGTTTCAATAAACTTAATCAGGCTTTGACTAACCTGATATTGACCCATTGTTTGATACTTGTTTTCTAACATGCTTCTAGCGCCTCCTTAACCACAATAACACCGTCCTGGTCTGCATACACATACTCACCAGGAACGAACTTAACACCAGAGAACGTCACGGTGACGTTCTCCTCTCCAATGCCTTTTTTCACACTTTTCAGTGGGTAAGTACCCAGGGCACGTACACCAATTGGCATCTTATTAATCTCTTTAGAATCTCGAATCAGGCCGTACATAATCACCCCAGCCCAATTGTTTTTAACCGCCTTAGCGGCCAATAAATCACCCAACATCGCGCAACGCTTAGAACCGCCCGCGTCAACCACCAAAACGCGACCACGACCTTCGGTCGCCACCGTCTCACGCACCAGGGAATTGTCCTCAAAACACTTGATGGTATAGATCTCACCACAAAACTCGAGATTGCCGCCATAGCTCTGATAGCCAGGCTCTAAATATTGCACGTTTGGGTGTAATTCGTCAGAAATGTCACAGGTTGCTTTCATAGGACCTCCCTTTTAGGATTGATAGATTTCACACATGCGACGCTCTTGAGGATATGGATAGTAGTCAATCACATCGCCATTTTTAATATTTTCTTGTACGCTCTTCCAGTACTTGGCGTCCAAGAGTTTGCTGTAGGACTCACTAAAGATTTTCTTTGACTCTTTTTGAGTAAACATAAAAAACTTAAATTCTTCTGGGAACACATCATCAGGACCCACGTAATACCAAGGCTCTGAGGCCATTTCTTCTTCTGGTGTTCTGGGTTCAGGAATGGTTCTAAACACCGGTTGATCCATGGTGGTAATCTCATCGTAGTCGTAGAACACCACGCGGTTTTGTCGGGTTACACCAAAATTCTTGGTGAGCATGTCGCCCGGGAAGATGTCGGCATTAATCAAGTCATCAATGGCACAACCATAATCATTAATAATATGCTCCAATTCCTCGCCACTGGCGGTTTTCAAATAGATGTCTAGCGGCGTCATCTTGTTTTCCATATACAAGTGCTTGACAATCAGCAGGTCGCCTTCAATGCTAATACTAGAAGCTGCCTTTTCTTGTAGCTCTGTCAGTAACTCTTGGTCCAGATCCTGAATTGGGAAGGCCACATTAGAGAATTCCCAGGTGTCAGCCAAACGACCCACCTTGCGATGCTTCTTGACAAAGGAATAACGCTCCTCAACCTCAGCCTTGGTGACCATCTTCGGTGGCGCAAAGTGATCATTAATCACCTTAAAGACGTATGGGAACATGGGGAAGGTAAACACCGTCATCACCATGCCCTTAATCCCCGGGGCGCTAATGAGTTTCTCACCGGTACTATGCGAATAATGCAAAAAGCTACGGTATAGCAAAGTCTTACCATGCTTTTGCAGGCCGATGGCACTGTAGAGTTCGGGTTTGGTTTTTCCCGGCAAAATCTCTTGCACAAAATCCACCACCGCGGCTGGATACTCAGTATCAATAAAAAAGTACGAACGAGAAAAACTAAAGACCACCGCAATACTGCTGAC
>CAZMJI010000062.1:0-6552 GCA_964566765.1 uncultured Piscirickettsiaceae bacterium | reverse complement strand
GGGACACAGGGATTTTCAATCCCTTGCTCTACCAACTGAGCTATGTGGCCAAAAAGTGGAAATTATACCAATAAATTTCAGGTGTTTTGTTAAAAACGCTTGGTAAACACTAATACCAGCGGAACATGCCAATCATGCCAGCGCTGGCATAGAAAAATTGTAAAAACAAAATCCCCTTATGCTGACCTAAATAGGCCCAATAACCAATGGCAAACGCCGAGATCAACAGCAAACTAAAGCCTAGAAATTCAGCGCCAATATTAAATGCCACCAGCATTGAATAGGCAATGGCGGTGATAACACCAAACCATTCCAATGCTTTGGATTTAGTCATTGCTCTCCAAGAAGCGCTCAGCATCTAGCGCAGCCATACAGCCAGAGCCTGCCGAGGTAATGGCTTGGCGATAAATGTGGTCGGCCACATCACCAGCCGCAAATACGCCTGGTACTGAAGTTTGGGTTGCATTGCCTGCACGACCGCTCTGAACGGTGATATAACCATGCTCCATCTCCACTTGACCGGCAAACACATCGGTATTTGGCTTATGGCCAATGGCAATAAACACGCCGTGCACATCGATTTCTTTGCTGTTGCCGTCATTGTCTTTTAGACGCAGTCCGGTCACACCCATGTCATCGCCCAGCACCTCATCTAGGTTGTGATTCCACTCAATGCTGATGTTGCCAGTTTTTGACTTCTCGATCAATTGATCCGCCAAGATCTTTTCACTCGAGAATTTGTCTCGACGATGAACCACGGTAACATGATCGGCAATATTAGATAAGAACAGCGCTTCTTCAACCGCTGTGTTACCACCGCCAACCACGGCAACCTTTTGTCCGCGATAGAAAAAGCCATCACAGGTTGCACAGGCGGAGACACCTCGACCCTTAAACGCCTCTTCAGACTCCAGGCCTAAGTAGCGTGCTGATGCGCCAGTGGCAATAATCACCGCGTCAGCCGTGTAGGTAGTACTACCGCCATTTAAGGTAAATGGACGCTTGGAGAAATCCACCGAGGTAATGTAATCATTGATAATCTCGGTGTTAAAACGCTCGGCATGTTTTTTCATGCGCTCCATCAGATCTGGGCCTTGAACGCCATCATTGTCGCCTGGCCAGTTGTCTACCTCAGTGGTGGTCATTAACTGTCCACCCTGCTCCAAACCGCTCACAATCACCGGGCTTAGATTGGCTCTTGCCGCATAAACTGCCGCTGAATAACCCGCTGGACCTGAGCCCACAATCAATACTTTACAGTGCTTATTTTCACTCATAAATACATCAATCCTTTATACTTATACAAAACTCAAATCATTATAAACCACCTTGAAAAAGAATAACAAACCAAGCGCTAAAAAAACCACGCGCAAAGTGCGCACCAAAGCGTCTAGCGAGATTTTATTTATCGTGTTATTTGCCACAGGCTTGGTGTATTTATTCGCGCTACTCAGCTACTCAGCAGGTGAGAACCCTTGGTCGGGCGATGTGGTTTTGTCTGAACCGGTGCAAAACTTGGCCGGTGTATTTGGCGCCTACTTGAGCGACATTTCTCTGTCTATCTTTGGTTATAGCGCTTATCTGCTGCCAGCTGGCCTGATGACCCTGGGTTGGCGCATCCATCGCCAAGCTTTGCAAGACAAGCCTTCACGATCAACCTTGGTGATTAAGAATTTGGCCTTTGTGGCCTTGGTGGCCTTCTCTGCGGCGCTGTTAACGCAAAACTTAGACAACAATGGCCCAGCAGGCGGCTTTATCGGTCTGGGCATGCATGAGTATTTTGGTGTGCTGTTTGGCGCAGCCTCGATGATTGTCTATCTGGCGATTATCATGCTCAGCTACTCAACCCTGGTTGGTGTCTCTTGGATCAGTGTATTGGTACAAAGTAAAAACAAACTATTGGCCTGGCTTGCTAAGGCCAAACAAAAACGTCTTGACGCCAAGGCCAAACAGGCACAAAAGCCCAAAGCACCGGTGGTGGCCAAACCCATCAAGCCTAAAACTGAGAAAAAGGTGGCTGACAAGGTCCAAGAAACTGCCAAAAAGGTGATCAATAAGCGCGCCTCATCTAATTTATTTAATACCGCTGCGGTCAGTGGCCTACCTGGTTTAGACCTACTGAATGAAGCCAGCAACTCGGGCCAGGGTTACTCCAAATCGGACTTAGAAGACATGTCAGCCCAAGTCGAGGAAAAACTCAAAGACTTTGGTTTTGATGTCGCCATCACCGCGGTCACACCAGGCCCGGTGGTCACCCAGTTCGAGATCTCGCTAGCGCCTGGGGTGAAAGTGTCACAAATCATGAACCTGGACAAAGACTTAGCACGCGCCCTACTGGTGGAAAGCGTGCGTATTGTGGACGTGATTCCAGGTAAGCCAGTAATTGGCCTGGAGATTCCCAATGCGGTTCGCGAAACCATCAGTCTTAAAGAAGTGCTGGCCTCAGAAGCCTTTGCCAACTCTGAGTCGATGCTGACCATGGGACTGGGTAAAGACATCAATGGCCTGCCAGTGATTGCCAATCTGGCGAAAATGCCACACCTACTAGTAGCCGGTGCCACCGGCATGGGTAAATCGGTGGGTCTAAACGCCATGGTGCTCAGCGTGCTATATAAGGCCAAGCCAGACCAGGTGCGCATCATTATGATCGACCCTAAGATTGTTGAGCTGGCCATCTATGCTGACATCCCGCACCTATTAACCCCAGTGATCACCGATATGAACCAAGCCGCCTCGGCGCTGTGGTGGTGTGTGAACGAGATGGAGCGCCGCTACTCGCTACTGGCTAAATTTGGCGTACGCAACATCGACGGCTTTAACGAAAAGCTTAAAGCTGCCAAAGCCAAGGGCGAGCCACTACTAGACCCAAGCTTTAACCCAAATACCGCAGCCGAAGGCGAAAGCGCGCCAGAGCTAGAGCCACTGCCGCTGATTATGCTGGTGATTGATGAGTATGCAGACATGCTTGGCGCCCTGCAGCAGGAAGACCGTGCCAAAGCCAAGCGCGTAGAAGCGCTGATTGTACGCTTGGCACAAAAAGCCAGGGCTGCGGGTATCCACCTAATTATTGCCACTCAGCGTCCAAGTGTTGACGTTATCACCGGTCTGATTAAATCCAACGTACCGACTCGCGTGGCCTTCAAGGTATCCTCTAAAGTGGACTCGCGCACCATCTTGGATCAAGGTGGTGCCGAACAACTGCTGGGCATGGGTGACATGTTATATATGACCCCGGGCATCTCACACCTAACCCGTGTGCACGGCGCCTTTGTTGCTGATGACGAAATTGCCCGCGTGGTAGCCTTCTTAAAAGCAGGCTCTGAAGTTAACTACCTAGATGGCGTACTAAATGCACATAGCGAATCGGGTGAGGCACATGAAGGCGTGGAATCTGGTGGCGCTGGTATCTCGGGCGAGATGGATCCGCTGTATGATGAGGCGGTACAAATCGTGACCTCAAGTAGACGCGCTTCTATCTCTAGCCTGCAACGTCGCATGCGCATCGGCTACAACCGCGCTGCTCGCATTATTGAAGACATGGAAGCCGCGGGCGTGGTCAGCCCAATGAACAGTGCTGGCAATCGCCAGGTTTTAGCGCCTGAGCCGATTGATCATGACACTTAGGAGCAGGCTGGGCTTACTGGCAATCGCTCTGGTGTTTAGCGTCAGCAACGCACAGGCGAATGATTTTGCCCGCTTCTTCTCTGCATTCGAGTCGCTCAGTGCCGACTTTCATCAAGTGCTATTAGATGCGCAAAATCGACAACTGGAGAGCAGCCAAGGCAAGCTGATATTTGTTCGTCCTGGACGTCTGCGCTGGCAAACCACCAACCCCAGTCAACAGGTGCTACTACTCAATGAGCAGCAACTGTATTTGATTGACCACGAACTAGAACAAGTCTCGCAGCGCTCACTAGAGACCATGGATAACACACCGATCTATTGGTTGGCTCGCTCGCCAGAGACACTAGAGGTCTTACCCGAGTATTCACACAGCCATCAAGACATTGATTGGTATCGCGCCAGTGAACAGCTTAGTTTTGGCTTTCAAGCGGGTCGTTTACACGCCATTCGTCATACCAATGCTTTGGAACAAACTGTTCTGGTTCGACTTGATAATCTACTGATTGATCCCGAGGTTGATCCGCAACAACTACAACCGAGCATACCCGCAGGGTTTGATCTGATTAAATTGTTTTAGAGAACTGCGCGGTACTGGTGGCCAGATAGGTGTCAAACACCATGCAAATGTTACGAATCAGCAAACGGCCGCGATCCATCACCACAATGCCGTCTTGATCTAGAGTGATTAGCCCATCATCAGCCATCTCTTGTAAGTTCAACAACTCATTCTCAAAATGCTCGGCAAAGGATAAATCAAACTGTTGCTCAATCTTAGCAAAATTCAGTCTAAAGTGGCAGATCAAATCCATGATCACCGCGCGACGAATCTTGTCTTCGGTATCAATGCGCTGGCCTCGGATAATTGGCAGCTGCTCTGCTTCCAACGCCTGATAGTACTGCTCAAGGTTTTTCTCGTTTTGCGAGAAGCTGTCGCCCACTTGACCGATGGAGCTCAGGCCAATACCGACAATATCGCAATCCGCATGGGTTGAATAGCCCTGGAAGTTTCGATACAACTGACCTTGTTGTTGCGCTAAGGCCAGCTCATCCTCTGGCAAGGCAAAATGATCCATGCCAATATAGACATAGCCCAGTGCCAATAGACGATCCATGGAATATTTAAAAATATCCAGCTTTTCATCCGCACTTGGCAACTCATCCACATTGATGCGTCGCTGCGGCTTAAACAAGGTAGGCAGGTGGGCATAGTTAAATAGCGAAATGCGATCGGGTCTTAACTCTGCTACTTGGTCTAGCGTGGTCTTAAACGTATCAACCGATTGTTTTGGCAGGCCGTAGATTAGGTCAATGCTGACCGATTCAAAGCCGTTGGCGCGTGCGCTATCGATCACAGCCTTGGTTTGCTCAAAGCTTTGAATGCGGTTAACCGCTTTTTGCACGTCTTCATTAAAATCTTGCACACCCAAACTGATGCGATTAAACCTAGCCTTAGCCAGCGCCTGAATGGTAGATTCATCCACGCCTCTTGGGTCAATCTCGATGCTGTATTCGCCTGATTCAGAAAAATTAAACGCGCTTTGCAGTTTTTCACTCAAACGCAGAATCTGCTCGTTGGATAAAAAGGTTGGGGTGCCGCCACCAAAATGCATCTGTTCTACCGTGCGAGAGGCGCCAAACAAAGCACCATGTTTGTCAATCTCTTTAAAAATAGCTTGCAGATACGGCTCAGCCTTGGTTTTATCCTTGGTCACTACCTTGTTACAACCGCAATAAAAACACACAGTGTCGCAAAATGGAATATGCACATACAGTGATAGCGGGCCGCCACGCTCATTGCTGAGTGCTACCTGCTGCTCATAGTCTGCTTGGTTAAACGCACTAAAATTGTTAGCCGTTGGGTACGAGGTGTATCTAGGGCCTGATTGATCGTATTTTTTAATCAGTGCCAAGTCAAATAGATTCATGCGCCTATTTTATCCTAATAAAAAACCGCGTATAGAGGGCTATGACGCGGTTTTTGATAATGGGTTGGGACTAGTGTTTAATGGCTAGCCCCGGGGGAGAGGATTCCATTATAGCAATAGCGGTTTTTTGATCCTTTGACCCAGATCAAGAAAACGCAAAAAAAATAGGGCTACTCATGATAGAATGCGCAACCATGATCCCTAGCAAAGAACACCTGTCTCGTTATCATGGCTTTTTATCAAAGCTGCCTTTGTTTGACAATATTGAGTCAGACGCGCTAGAAGACTTCTTTGCCAAAGTACAGGTCAAACAATACCACAAGGGTGAAATGGTCACCTTTGACGCAGCCGAACACTCTAAGCTCTATATTTGCTATGACGGCTTGTTTAAGCTTAGCAAGATTGATGAGCGTGGTGATGAGATTGTACTGAAGATCATTGATAAGCGCGGTGTGGTTTCACCCATGCACTTTTCTCAGTACTACGATGTGGCTGCTGACTTTGTCAAAAACACCACGATTTTCTACTTTAACGACAATGACGTGGCCGACTTTATGCGCAAAAGCCATCAGTTCTCGTTAAACATTGTAAAGTTCTTAGCGGACAGCGTACAAGCACTAATGCTAAGTGCTGAAGTGTTGCAATTAAAAACCGCCAAAGAGAAGGTAGGCTGGTACTTGGTACACGCTAAGATTAACAACACCTTTAAACTGCCTTATTCTAAAGCGCTGATTGCCTCTTATCTGGGCATGAAACCCGAATCGTTCTCGCGTGCACTATCTGAGCTGAAAAAGGAAGGGGTGAAACTGGAAAATAAGACCATCAAGCTAGACAACGGCTCTGAGTTGTGTCGTTATTGTGACAAAGTCACCGGTTCTGACTGCTCTTCATTTGGCACCAATCAGTGCATCCACCAATAGCGACCCGCACAAACACCAGAGCATAAAAAACCCAAGCCATTGGCTTGGGTTTTTTTGAGTATGGTGCCGACACACGGACTCGA
>CAZMJI010000061.1:0-6763 GCA_964566765.1 uncultured Piscirickettsiaceae bacterium | reverse complement strand
ACACTCACCTTGATCAAGCACCAAGAGTTTACACCCACCCTAAGATTGGCCAAGCATCTGCTGGGCGATTCACAGGATTTAATCCACAAGGCGGTTGGTTGGATGCTTAGAGAAATCTACAAGCAAGAGCCCGAGGTCTGTCTTGGCTTTATCCGGGAAAACTATGCACAACTACCCAGAACTACATTAAGATATGCGATTGAACGCCTAGAGGAATCTGAGCGTAAGCGCTATCTAATAGGAGATTTTTAAGTGTATCAAATTTATTTCTACGTCCCAGAAAAAGACCTAGAAGTGGTAAAAAACGCCATGTTTGATGCGGGCGCAGGACGTTTTAATTTTTATGAAAACTGCGCTTGGCAGACCACCGGTGTGGGGCAATTTAAACCCATGGTTGGCGCCAACCCGGCGATTGGCATGATTGACGAGCTGGAAGCCGTTGAAGAATTTAAAGTAGAGATGCTGTGTGCCGAAGAGCACATTGAAGCGGTGATTAGTGCGCTGAAATTTGCCCACCCTTATGAAGAGGTGGCTTATGGTGTGTTGAAACTGGAGAGCTTATGAAGACTCAGACACCTTATGAACATGGCTTTATGCTGAGCCTGCTGGCGTTGGCCATTGGTGGACTGATTTGGTTATTTTATCCATTTATTCCCGCGCTGTTCTTTGCCCTGCTGATTGCCATTGCCAGTTATTCGCGCTACCAAGCCCTGGCGCAAAAAACCTCAAGTACAAAAGCCTCACTAATACTCACCAGCATTGCGGGTCTGCTACTGATGTTACCACTGGGTTATGTGCTATTGGTCAGCACCTTAGAGATTAACGCATTGATTCAAAATATCAATCAACAATTCGATGTGCAAAGTGTGAATGCAACGGCCAATCAACTCTTGCAATCCTTACCCATTCCGCAAAGCTTGCAACAAAATGTCATCAGCGGTTTAGAGAACAATTTAGAGAGCATCCTACTCAGTGTTAAAGACTTTTCAGTAAGCATACTCAGTGGCATCGTCTCTTTGTCCTCTGGCTTTATCTTCTTTGTCTTGGTGGTGTTATTTGCGCTGTTTTATTTCTATATTGATGGCGCGGAGATTGTGCGCAAGATTAAGCACCTCACACCGCTGGAAAACCGCCTAGATGACGTCTTATTTAACCACTTTTCCCAGCTTTCCATTACCCTGGTGGGTAGTGTCTTTATCATTGCACTATTACAAGGTATGCTGTTTTCTATTGCCGCCATGTTGGCGGGATTGCCAGCCCTGTACTTTGGTCTGGCCATGGCGTTAGCCAGCTTTATTCCGGTATTGGGCGGGCTGATTGTTTGGCTGCCGCTCAGTCTTTATCTCTATGCCCAGGGGCAATTAACGGAAGCGTTGATTATTGTTGTCTTTGGTGCGCTGATTATTGGCACCGTGGTTGATAATTTTATTCGTCCAATCGTGATCAAACACCTCAGCGGCAAAAGTGAACAATCCAACGCACTGGACCACACGCTGATCACCGTACTCTCAACCTTGGCCGGCATTATCCAATTTGGTGTCTTGGGTTTGTTTATCGGGCCTATTATCGCTGCCATGGCCATCAGTATCTTCGATGTTTATGCGCTAAAGTATGCGCAAACCTTGGACCAATCCTAAAACCTGACAAAAACGGTATAATAAGCGCTTTTATTCTAACGCGGTGTCAAGTATGCTACAACGACTTGTTGAGTTTATTAAAAACAACTACCCTGAGGCTGATCTAAATGAGTACTTAGATGCTAAGTACATTAGCCTAAACAGCGAGCAATTAAAAAAGATTGCCGATGCCATTGCTCAGGGCGAGGTTGAAGACAAAGGCGCCTCTAGCTGCAGCGCCAATCATTTCATCTTTCACTTTGGTTCAACCCTGATTCTGGTGAAGCGTGATGAGAGTGATTCTGATGCAGTTTTTCAGGCTGAGCTGTCTTGGGAAACTGATTTCCTATCGGTACGCTCAGTACGTGATAAAGCCAAAGGCTTTTTCTTTATCAACTTTGAGTTTGATGACAACTATCAGGTCACGCTAAACGAGACTCAAAAGCAACTCGCAGATCAAGTGGTTAATGAAAGCAAGAATAAAGAGATTGTTGACAAGGTCATGCCAGTGCTAAAAGGCTTTATGCAAGCCATCTCTGACTAAGCCTGTTCGGTTGCTGCCTTTAGTTTAGGGCCGGCCTTAAAGGTCACCACCTTTCTGGCTGAAATCATCACCTCTTCACCCGTTTTAGGATTGCGTCCTGGTCGAGCCGACTTCTCGCGGATATTAAAATTACCAAAACCCGATAATTTAACCTCTTCGCCGGTTGCCAAAGCGCCCTTGATTTGCTCAAAAAAGGTGTTGGTTAGCTCTAAGGCCTGTGCATTGCTCACACCCAGTGCTTCAACCAATTTATCCGCAATGTCTTTCTTGGTCATTGACATTATCTTAGTACCGCTGAATGTTCGTTAGCCAAAGTTTCGATCACCTGTTCAACATAGGTGTTCACTTGCTCGTCAGTCAAGGTGTCTTCACTAGACTGATAAGACAGATTAAGCGCAATCGACTTCTTGTTTTCGCCCAGGTTCTCACCCTGGTAGACATCGAAGATGCCTGCTTCAATCAAATGCACTTGGCCCAAGGCCTTAATGCTTTGAATCAGTGCATCAGCTGGTGTATCTTGGTCTAGCACCAGGGCAATGTCTCTGTCTGATTTTTGATACTGTGAGAAAGCTTGATATTTGGCAATACTGCCTGTCTCAATGCTGGCCAGATCTAGCTCAAATAGGTAGCACTTAGATAATGACAAGGCTTTTTGCACCACCGGTGATAAACTGCCCATCATACCCACAACCTGGCCATCTCTTAGAATCTGAGCGCTTTGACCCTTTTGCAGCGCAGGATGCTCAAACGCCACAAACTGATAATCCGCTTTACTAAATGCTAACAACGCCTCAACATCGGCCTTCAAATCGAAGAAATCCACTTCTCTAGAAGCAGCTGCCCACTGAGCAGCGTGGCGATTGCCACTGATCACACCGGCAATCTTAAGACTTTGCTCATTAGCCTGGATACCGTTAAAACATAGACCAGTTTCAAAGAATCTGGCATTGTGATGACCACGTCTTTGGTTGGCTTCAACGCTCTGCAATAGGCCAGCAAATAGCGATGAACGCATAATTGACATATCACTCGAGATTGGATTGGCCAAGGCAATTTGTTTGGCTTCTGGGTCAATCAAAGATTGGTATTTCTCAGAGATAAAGCTGTAAGTAATCACCTCTTGATAGCCACGATTAACCAAGGCATAAGACAGGTCATATTTGTCAACTTTGGCTTCAGCCAAGGTATTAATATCAGCGTCTAGTGAGAGCTTTTGTACCGGCAGTTTGTCATAACCATAGAGTCTGGCCAGCTCTTCAATCAGATCCGCTGGAATGCGGATATCAAATCTAAAGCTTGGCGGTACGATGGTCCAAGACTGCTCATCTTGGGCAGTGATCTCGAAATCCAGGCCTCTGAATTGCTGTTCAATCCAGTCACTCTCTAGCTCAAAACCAAGCACGCTTTGAATCTTGTCTTTGCTGATGGTAATTGGGTTTAACTCAGGCAGTGCAGACTCATCAAGACAGGTATTAACTGGACCCGCTTGACCGCCACAAATCTCCAATACTAGCTCGGTTGCACGCGCCATGGCCAGCTCGGTAATCTCAAAATCCACACCGCGCTCAAAACGTAGTGAAGATTCAGTATGCAGGCCGTACTCACGCGCCTTACCCGCAATCGATACCGGCTCAAAGAAAGCACTCTCTAGCAAAATGTCGCTAGAATCTGGCTGCGTTGAGCTGCGCATGCCGCCCATCACACCGGCAATCGCTAAGGCGCCTGCATCATCTGCAATCACCAAAGTATCGTCTTTTAGTGCCACGGTTGAATCGTTTAACAGCTCAAGCTCTTCGCCAGCTTTGGCCATACGTACATCGATCTCACCGTCAATCTTACTTAAGTCAAAGGCGTGCATTGGCTGACCCAATTCCATCAGCACAAAATTGGTAATATCCACCGCTGGCGAATGCAGTGCATGACCTGAGCGTGTTAGCTTATCCGCCATCCACTTTGGTGTGGTTGCTGCATTATTAACACCGCTAATCACGCGCGTTAAGTATTTAGGGCAAGCCTTAGTATTGCTTACGCTCGCATCTAGTCGTGTATCAATTGTGCTTTCAACCTCAACCTTAGGTAGCTCAAAGCTTAGGTTATAGTTACACGCCGTCTCACGCGCCACGCCTAAAATTGAGAAACAATCACCGCGGTTTGGGGTAATGTCTAGCTCGATAATATTGTCATCTAGATTTAGATAGCTGCGAATGTCTTCACCAATCGGTGCATCAGCCGGTAGCTCCGCAATGCCGTCAGAGGAAGCTGCCATGCCCAACTCGGCCTCTGAACAAATCATGCCGAAAGACTCAACGCCACGCAGCTTGGCTTTTTTAATCTTAAAATCACCGGGTAGCTTGGCACCGACAGTCGCCACAATCACTTTTAGATCAGCACGTACATTATACGCGCCACAGATAATTTGCACCGGCTCAGACTCACCCACATTAACCTGACATAGGTTCAATTTGTCCGCGTCTGGGTGTTTTTCACAAGAGATCACATGACCGACCACAACCTTAGTAAAGGCTGGTGCCACACTCTCAACACCATCAACCTCCAAACCAGCCATGGTTAGCTGATCCGCCAAGGCCTGATCGCTGACGTCAGGATTTACCCATTCTCTTAGCCAAGATGATAAAACGTTCATAATAAATCCTTATTTAAACTGCTTTAAGAAACGAACATCGTTCTCAAAAAATAGACGAAGGTCATTCACACCGTAGCGCAACATTGCTAAGCGCTCAACACCCATGCCAAAGGCCAGACCTGTGTACTGCTCAGCATCAATGTCCACGGCGCTCAATACGTTTGGATGTACCACACCACAACCCAAGACTTCTAGCCAACCGGTTTTCTTACAAACACGGCAGCCGTCACCACCACAAATCACGCACTCAATGTCCGCTTCTGCTGAAGGCTCGGTAAATGGAAAATAAGACGGTCTAAATCTCACCTTAAGATCGGCTTTTTCGAAATAAGCACGTAGAAAATCAATCAACAAGCCTTTTAATTGAGCAAAGTTGGCTTCTTTATCCACAATCAGGCCTTCAACCTGATGGAACATTGGCGTGTGCGTGACGTCTGAATCACAACGGTACACACGACCTGGGGCAATCACACGAACCGGCGGTTCTTGATTTTCCATGGTACGAATCTGCACCGGTGAGGTGTGGGTTCTCAGTACGGTGTTTTCGTCAAAATAAAAGGTATCGTGCATGGCACGAGCTGGATGATGCTCTGGAATGTTCAGCGCACCAAAGTTGTGAAAATCGTCCTCAATTTCAGGACCGGTTGCCACCTCAAAGCCGTTCTTGGCAAACAATGCCTGAATACGGTTTAGGGTAATGCTTACTGGGTGTAAGCCACCTGTTTCACTATGACGACCTGGCAGGCTAACATCGATTTTTTCCGCAGCCAGGCGTTTTTCTAATTCAATGGTTTCTAATTGATCTTTACGCGCACTCAAAAGATTTTGCACCTCAACTTTGGCCTGGTTGATGGCTTCACCCATCTTTGGACGCTGTTCAGCAGAGAGTTGCCCTAAGCCTTTTAATAGTGCGGTTAATTCACCTTTTTTACCTAAGAACTGAACACGAATATCGTCCAGCGCCTTGAGGTCGTTAGCGTCAGCGACTTGCGCTTTTGCTTTATCAAGAATTGTATCGATCATTGAGAAAAAAATATCGGTTAAAAAAGGCTGCGTGGTAGCAGCCTTTTTATTGGGTTTATTTCGCGGCTGCTAATGCGGCTTTGGCTTGATCAGCAATGGCGCTGAAGCCTGCCTTATCATGAATGGCGATATCTGATAGGACTTTACGATCTACCTCGATACCGGCCTTATTCAAGCCGTTAATGAGTTGCGAATAGCTCAAACCATTATTACGCGCCTCGGCGTTAATACGCACGATCCACAGACGACGGAATTGACGACGTCTTTGACGACGGTCACGGTAAGCGTACTGACCCGCTTTAATAACCGCTTGCTTGGCAACGCGATAAACTTTTGATCTCGCGCCGTAATAACCTTTTGCTTTCTTTAATACTTTCTTGTGTTTTGCGTGTGCTTGCACACCTCTTGATACTCTTGCCATGGTAATACTCCTCTAATTAGCTGTACGGTAACATTCTCTTAACCATTGGAACATCAACTTTCTCAACGGTATCAGGGGCACGTAGTGCACGTTTTCTAGAAGTACTCTTCTTGGTCAAGATGTGACGCAAGTGAGATTGCTTACATTTATAACCACCACTGGCAGTCTTTTTGAAGCGCTTGGCAGCACCTCGATTGGTTTTCATCTTCGGCATCATTTACTCCTCGCCCTATCAGGCTTTATTTTTTTCAGACCTAGGTCTTACTTTTTCTTTGATTTGGGTGCCAGCATCATGCCAAGCTGACGACCCTCCATTTTTGCCTTTTGTTCAACAACGGCAAATTCTTCAGTCTCTTGTTCAATACGGTCTAAGATTTCCATACCCAGTTCACGATGCTGCATCTCACGGCCACGGAACCAAATAGTCACCTTTACCTTGTCACCGTTTTCCAAAAACTTAACCAAATTCTTAAATTTAATTTGGTAATCACCCTCTTCAGTACCTGGGCGATATT
>CAZMJI010000060.1:0-6817 GCA_964566765.1 uncultured Piscirickettsiaceae bacterium | reverse complement strand
CAAGAATTAGAATTTTGTCGTTGTGAATATTTGTCATAATACGCCCTGGTAGCATCGTTTTTCTAAGACGTCTATTTTAATGAAAATTATTGATCGGTACATTGCTAAAACGTTATTGAAATACTCCGCGGTTGTGTTAACAATCTTGGTGGGTGTGTTCGCCTTTTTTAAGTTCTTGGAAGAGGTGGATCAAATTGGTCAGGCGAGCTATACCATGGTTGATGCACTGGCTTATATTGCACTGCTGATTCCCTCCATTACCTATTCCCTGTCTTCGCTGATTCTATTGCTGGGTGTGGTGTTAGGCTTGGGACATCTGGCCTCCAATAGTGAGTTGATTATTATGCGCGGCTCAGGCTCTTCGATCATGGATATCACCAAGACCACCTTAAAAAGCGCTTTGGCCTTTATGTTGGTGTTTATGCTCTTTGGTGAATTATTGGCACCAATCAGCTCAGAATTTGCCAAGCAGCATCGAGCTCAGGCCTTATCTCAGCAGCATGTGGGTACCAACCAACAAGGCTTTTGGTTAAAGGACAGCGGTCACTTTGTGCGCGTTGGCAAAAACTTAAATGGCGAGGTGTTTGAAGACTTTATGCTGATTGATCTGCAAGATTCAACCCAACTTAATACAGTGATTGTGGGCGATAGAGCCACCTTTGATGGGGCGCAAGTACGTCTTGAAAATCCTGATAAATACACATTAAAGCACCAGCAAGCATCAGTGATAATCGACAAAGCACAACTGGAAAGTTATCAAACACCAGTGGCCTTTGACCAAGATTTGGTTAGTGCTTTAAAAAAGCGACCGCAAGAGCTCTCACTATGGGCGCTATTCAAACAAACGCTATTTTTATCTGAGAACAACTTGGCCAGTGATGCCTATGAGATGGAGCTGTATGCTAGGCTGGTGAAGCCCCTGACCTTGGTGGCCATGGTGATTTTATCCATTCCTTTTGTATTTGGCTCGCTTCGGGACTCTTCACTGGGTAAGAAGATTTTCTTTGGTGTGGTGTTGGGTTTGGGCTTGCACCTGGTGTCTAAAATCTCCAGTATGATTTCACTCAGATTCCAGTTGGATCACTTAGTGAGTGCCACCTTGCCAACCTTGTTGGTCTTGGTGTTGGCCTTAGCACTGCTGTACCGAGCCACGCTCAGATCCTAATGGCTGACACACTCACACAAAACGCCAAACCTAAGCTGAAAAAACCCAATCAGTTTCAGGTGTTGCTACTCAATGATGATTACACCACCATGGAGTTTGTGATCGAAGTGTTGGTGCGGTTTTTCCACAAAAGTGAGGATGAAGCGCATCGTATTATGCTTAAAGTGCATGTTGAAGGTGAAGGGGTGTGTGGCACCTATTCGCATGACATTGCACAAACCAAAGTTTCGCAGGTCATTAGTTTTGCCAGAGACAACGAACAACCACTGATGTGCATCATTCGCGAGCTAGACAACTAAACCCGAGCGATTTGCTATAATAAAACTTATGATTGAACCCGGATTACAACAAGAAATCAATTATGTCATGACTCAGGCGCGCAATAATCGCCTGGAATTTGTCACGGTTGAGCACCTATTATTGGCCCTGCTAAGCATGGAGGAAGTGGTTAGTTTTCTGCGCAACAAACGCGTTGATGTGGACGAATTGCGTGAAGAGTTAAAAGAGTATATCGACTCGCACACACCACTGATTCCACAAGACTCAGAGATCGACATTGTACCAACGGTTGGTTTTCAGCGTGTCTTGCAACGCAGTGTTTATCAGGCGCAGTCAGCGCAAAAGAACACCGTGTATGCGATGAATGTACTGGTCAGCATCTTCTCCGAGAAAGAGTCGCATGCGGCGTATCTCCTGCAACTTAACAACATCTCTCGTCTTGAAGTAATGGAAGGCATCTCCAGTGGGGACTTAGAGCCGATTGAATCTAACGAGTCCCGTGAGGGCGAGGCGCAATCAGAGAGCGGCAAAACTGCGTTAGAGAAGTACACTATTAACCTCTGCGCCAAAGCCAAGGCGGGCAAAATTGATCCGCTATTGGGTCGTGAACAGGAGGTCTCGCGTACCATTCAAATCCTCTCGCGTCGACGCAAAAACAATCCACTATTTGTCGGTCAGGCGGGCGTGGGTAAAACAGCGATTGCCGAGGGCATTGCCAAAAAAATTGTCGATGGCCAGGTGCCAGAGGTACTCTCTGATGCCAGTATTTATGCGCTGGATATTGGTGTGCTGATTGCCGGTACCAAGTACCGCGGTGATTTTGAAAAACGCCTAAAAGCGGTGCTGAGTGATCTGCAAAATATTGATCACAGTATCTTGTTTATTGATGAGATCCACACCATGATTGGTGCAGGCAGCGTCTCCGGCGGCGCCTTGGATGCCTCTAATTTGTTAAAGCCAGCTCTGGCAGACGGCTCACTCAAGTGTATGGGCTCAACCACCTATGAAGAGTATCGAAAAATTTTTGAGAAAGATCACGCCTTGGCGCGTCGCTTCCAAAAGATTGACATTGAAGAGCCTTCGGTGGATGACACCATTAAGATCTTGCAAGGCCTGAAAAAGCACTATCAAGATCATCATCAGGTTAAGTATTCCAAAGCTGCACTGACCTCGGCGGCTGAGTTGTCACATCGTTATATGAGTGATAAACGCCTGCCAGATAAGGCCATTGATGTGATTGATGAGGTGGGTGCATTGCAACAGGTTCTACCTAAGTCCAAGCGCAAAACCAATATTGGTGTTGGCGACATCGAGGACATCGTGGCCAAGTTGGCGCGCATTCCATCCAAACAAGTCAGCAGTGATGACAAATCACTACTGAAGAATTTAGAAGCCGATCTGAAGTTGGGCGTGTTTGGCCAAGACAGCGCTGTTGAATCCTTGTCAACGGCGATCAAGCTCTCCAGGTCGGGCCTGGGTCCTGCTGACAAGCCCATGGGCGCGTTTTTGTTTGCCGGTCCGACCGGTGTGGGTAAAACCGAGATTTGCAAGCAGCTGGCCCGTATTATGGGGGTTAAACTCCTGCGTTTTGATATGAGTGAATACATGGAGCGCCATTCGATCTCTAAACTGATTGGTTCGCCACCGGGTTATGTTGGTTATGATGAGGGTGGGCTATTAACTGAGGCGGTTAACTCGAATCCATACGCGGTGCTGCTGTTAGATGAGATTGAAAAAGCCCATCCAGACATCTTCAACTTGTTGTTGCAAGTGATGGATAATGGCAAGCTCACCGATGCCAATGGCCGTGAGATTGACTTTAGAAATGTGATTTTGGTGATGACCTCGAATGTTGGCGCGCAAACCATTCAACGTGCTTCGATTGGCTTTAGTGAGCAGGATCATTCACTAGACTACGAAACTGAGCTGAAAAAAGCGTTTGCACCAGAGTTTAGAAACCGCTTATCTGAGGTGATTTACTTCAGTGGCTTGGATCAAGATACGATTGTGTTTGTGGTCAACAAGTTCTTGTTTGAGCTAGAGACCACCTTGGAAGACAAGGGCGTGTCGTTGATTGTCTCTGAGGCAGCTCGAGCCTGGCTGGCCAAGCACGGCTATGACGCACAAATGGGCGCACGACCAATGGCGCGCTTGATTGAGAAAACCATTCGCAAACCACTGGCTGACGAGCTTTTGTTCGGCCAGCTAACGAGCGGTGGCGTGGTGAAGGTTGGCGTGAAAAAAGACCAAATTGCGTTGAGCATCCAGTCGTGAGAATTCTCATTAGTAATGATGACGGGATTGAAGCCGAGGGTATTCAAACGCTGATTCGCTATTTATCTAAAGAGCATGAGTTGGTGGTGATGGCGCCGAATGAAAACAAATCGGCCGCCTCTAGTTCACTGACGCTGAACAAACCCTTAAAGCCGATTGAGTTGGCGCCGAATGTGTTCAAGATGGATGCCACGCCCAGTGACTGTGTGCACTTGGCTTTATGCGGTTTCTTAACAGAAAAGGTGGACTTGGTGGTGACTGGTATTAACTTTGGTCCCAACCTGGGTGATGATGTGATCTACTCGGGTACGGTGGCTGGCGCCATTGAAGGGCGCTTTTTGGGTCTGCCTTCGATCGCCATCTCACTGGCCAGCTGGGAAGGTAAGCACTTTGAGACCGCGGGTAGGGTAGCTGAGCAAGTGGTGGGCGCGATCCACATGGCGCAGCTTTCGCACGATACGGTGCTTAACGTCAACGTGCCAGATGTGGCCTATGATGAGATTCAAGGTTTTCAAACCACGCGTCTGGGCAAGCGTCATAAGTCGGAGCCAAGCATTCAAGACCAGGATGATCCGAGTATTTATTGGATTGGTGAGAATGGTAAGGAGGCGGATAATGGCGTGGGTACCGATTTCCACGCGATTGCTCACAACCATGTGTCGGTCACACCACTGCAGATCGATCTAACCAAATACAACGAGATTGATACCGTTTCCGAGTGGTTAAGTGAGCTAGGCTAGCTACTCCAAGTATCGCGCAGCGCCACAGTTTTGTTAAACACCAGGGCATCACCCGACTGGTTGTCACGACAAAAATACCCTTCACGCTCAAATTGATAGGCCACTTCCGCCTCAGCACCGAGCATATTCGGCTCCACAAAACCTTCAGTGACCACCAAAGACTCAGGATTAATCAATTGCTCAAAATGATCGTTCTTGCCTGGATTCTCCAGGGTAAATAGGCGATCGTACAGGCGAAACTCAGCCAACTTGGCCTGGGTGGCTTCGACAAAATGAATCACTCCTTTGACTTTACGGCCATCGGCTGGATTCTTGCCTAAGGTATCTGGGTCGTAGGTGGCGTAAACCGTGGTTACCTCGCCATTGAAATCGGTATCCAGGGTATGGGCCTTGATCACATAAGCGTTTCTAAGGCGCACTTCTTTATCTAGCGCTAAGCGTTTGTATTTGCCATTTGGCGCCACCTCAGTAAAGTCGGCGCGGTCAATGTAGAGCTCTCGAGAGAAGAAGATCTCGCGCTTTCCCATTTCTGGATTTTGCGGATGATTGGGTGCTTGCAGGGTTTCTAAGTGATCCTCTGGGTAGTTTTCAATCACCACCTTAATCGGATCGAGCACACCCATGGTACGCGGTGCAACTGTGTTGAGATCGTCACGCACCGCATCTTCTAAGATCTTCATATCGGTCATTGAATCTACCTTAGAGATGCCAATACGATCGGCAAAGTCACGAATCGCTGCTGGCGTATAACCGCGGCGTCTAAGACCTGAGATGGTTGGCATACGTGGATCGTTCCAGCCTGACACCAGCTTATCCTCAACCAGCTGTTGCAGCTTGCGCTTGGACATTACCGTGTATTCTAAATTAAGACGCGAAAATTCGTATTGATGTGGGCGATTAGGCTGGTTAAATCGATCTAAGTGTTCTAAGATCCAGTCGTACAGGCGGCGATTGTCTTGGAATTCTAGCGTGCATAATGAGTGGGTAATGCCTTCAATCGCATCACTGATGCAGTGGGCAAAATCGTACATCGGATAGATGCGCCACTCGTTACCAGTTTGATGGTGTTTGTCAAAGCGGATGCGATAAAGCGCGGGGTCGCGCATGCACATAAATGGGCTAGCCATGTCAATCTTGGCGCGCAGTACACACTCACCTTCGGCAAACTTGCCGGCTTTCATTTGCGTTAGTAGGCCTAGGTTTTCTTCAATCGAGGTGTCACGATACGGACTATTTTGCCCAGGCTCTTTGAGCGTGCCACGGTATTCACGGGTTTGCTCGGCATCTAAGAAACACACATAAGCCAGACCCTTGTTAATCAGTTCAATGGCGCAGTCGTAGAAGACTGGAAAATAGTCCGAGCTGTAGCGAATATCGCCATCCCACTGGAAACCTAGCCACTGTACATCCTGTTTAATAGAGTCGACAAACTCCATATCTTCCTTGGCCGGATTGGTGTCATCAAAACGCAGATTGCACTTGCCTTCGTAGTCTTTGGCCAGGCCAAAGTTTAGACAAATGGATTTGGCGTGACCGATGTGCAGATAGCCGTTCGGCTCAGGCGGAAAACGCGTTTGAATGCTGCTGTGTAGACCAGAGTCTAGGTCTTCATTAATCTGATTGCGAATAAAGTTGGTGGTTTCAACAGCGTTGTTTTCGCTCATAGGGGTCAGCCAGTGAAAATAATGCGAGAAATTATATCATTAAAGGCGGTTTTATTCTTACTCAGCTGGGACGCATCTGGATAAAATAAGTGCATGAAAATTGCGATTGTCAAACTCTCAGCCTTGGGCGATATTATCCATGCGATGGTGGCTTTGCAATTTATCAAACAACACTACCCGCAAGCGCAAATTGACTGGGTGGTGGAGGCTGGATTTAAGTCCATACTCGAGAACAATCCAGACATTAACCAGATTCACAGCGTCAATCTAAAGCAAGCCAAGGCCAAGAAGTCTTTGCGCCTACTCATTCAGGAGTTGCGCCAACTGAGAAAACTGCCCAAGTATGACGTGGTAATTGATGCACAAGGGTTGGTCAAATCGGCCTTGGTAGCGCGATTAATTCCATCGGATCAAACTTGGGGTTTTGACAAACAGTCGATTCGCGAGAAACTGGCCGCTAAGTTTTATAGTGATTGTGTGAGTATTGGTTATGATCAAAATACCATTGATCGCAATGTCAAAGTTATTTGCGAGCCACTTGGCATTGATGTCTCTAAGCAGCAGATTATGGATAAACAGGCCTTTTTAGTGTCAGCCGCCGACTATCAACCAACCAACCAATCTTATGCGGTATTGATTGTGGGCTCCACTTGGGAGAGTCGTAACTATCCTCAAGAAAAATTCGCCCAAGTGGC
>CAZMJI010000059.1:0-6929 GCA_964566765.1 uncultured Piscirickettsiaceae bacterium | reverse complement strand
TCATTACTCACCAACACCACTTCGTCCACCACCTCTTTGGCAATCGGATAAGTCACCTCGCCAATTTGCTTAACCGCCACACCATCGGCAAAACGACCGACCTCTGGCAAGGTAACGCGCTCGCCGTTCTTCAGTGCCTGGTATAGGGTTGGTGAGTCTTCTGGCTCAACACCGATAACTTGAATGTCAGGTCGATAGTGTTTGATATAGGTCGCCATGCCGGCAATCAGACCGCCGCCGCCAACCGGAATAAATACCTTATCAATGTCTTGGCGTTGCGATAGCAATTCTTTGGCAATGGTAGCCTGGCCAGCCATCACCTCAATGTCATCATAGGGGTGAATAAACACCAGGTTCTGCTCGACTTCTAATTGCTTGGCGTGCTGATAGGCATCATCGTACACATCGCCATGTAGAACCACTTGTGCACCCAGTTGTCTGACCGCATTAACTTTAATCTCAGGGGTAGAGACTGGCATCACAATGGTGGCTTTAATGCCGAGTTTTTGCGCTGACAAGGCCACACCCTGGGCATGATTGCCCGCGCTCGAGGCAACCACGCCTTGGGCTTTTTGTGCCTCTGATAGGCTCGATATTTTCTGATAGGCGCCACGCAGCTTAAACGCATGGATTTCTAACTCATCTTCTCGTTTCAGATAGACTTGGTTATGCACACGCTTAGACAGCTGTGATGCTAATTCTAACTCAGTAACCTCTGCAACCTCGTAGACCGAGGTTTGATTGGCCAGCTCAACAATGTTTTGCATGTAGCTCCTGAAGATAATCCACGTTCACAAACTGGTGCTCAGTTGGTTCGCCACTGATCATCTCAAATGCATCGTTTGGTTCACCCAGTTGACTCAACACCGCCATGGCACCTGGAAAGCTGTGAGTATTGGTGTAATCATTAATGGTGATTAAGGTCGGTAAGTTGGCTTCACTAGAGGCCACAATACCGTTGTGCGAGTCCTCAAAAGCCATGGCCTCGCTAGCCTTAAGATTCATTTTCTCCAACACGTAATGATAGATATCACCCGCGGGTTTTAGCTTAGGCACCACATCGCCTGCACCGATGACTTCAAACCAGTCCAGTGCCGCTTCGCCCAAGGTGTTTTTAATCAGCGCATCAACGTTAGCCGGGGTGGTTGTGGTGGCAATCGCCAAACGCAAACCACGCGCTCGTGCTTCGTTAAACAGGCGCTCAACCCCGCTTCTAAGTGGCACACGACCCTGATCCATCAACTCTACATAAATCTGCGTCTTGCGTTTGTGTAGCGCCAAAGCCAGCGCATCCAAATCGTCACATTCAAAATCCTTTAGGAAGTCGTTTACATAGTACTTGATTCTAAGCTGGCCACCGGTCACATCTAAGAGTTGTTGATACAGCTCACTAGACCAGTTCCAGTCCAAGCCAAACTCTTGAAAAGCCTGATTAAAAGCCACCAGATGACCATCGCGCTCGGTGTTGGCCAAGGTGCCATCTACATCAAAAATTAAGGCCTTTAAACTCATGTTTTTTATCCAATTGTAAAACTTAAAAAATAGATTGCTATTTTAAGACAGTTTAGGTAAAAAGGTATCTTTTTTACCTGTTTAAAATCATGTCAGAACTTAATATTCAAGATATTCCGGACTACACACCTGCTAAGGATGAGGAGTTTATGAGCCCGGCTCAACTTGAACATTTTAAAAATAAGTTGTTTGCTTGGAGAGAGCAATTGGTGCGTGAGGCCGAATCAACCATTCACCACATCCAAGAAGACTCAACACAAGTGGCTGACATTAACGACAGAGCTACCCTAGAAGAAGAGTTTGCCTTAGAATTGAGAACACGTGATCGTGAGCGCAAACTGATCAGCAAGATTGACAAGACACTACATGCCATTGAGATGGGTGACTACGGTTATTGCAAAACTTGCGGTGCTGAGATTGCCTTAAAGCGTCTAGAAGCACGTCCAACGGCTGACGAGTGCATCGACTGTAAGACGGTTGCAGAAAAGCGCGAAGTTTAAGTCTGACTATTCAAAGTGCTGGTAAGCCTGGCACGATTCTTGAAAATCACCCATTCGACGTAGACCCAATGCTGGGCTTAGGCTGCCGATTTGTGTGAGCGTAATACCTAATTGACTACCCAATTCTAATATCTGTGGCGCTTTTTCAGGACTCACACTAAAACACAACTGGTAATCATCGCCACCCGCTAAGGCTAGGCACCACTGTCCGGTTTGCTTAATATGCTGCTCAAGCTCTGGACTAAGTGGCAGTTTGGCCAAAGCCAATTCAGCACCCAGGTGCGAGCGCTTAAGAATATGACCCAAGTCTTGCTCCAGACCATCAGAGAGATCAATACAGCTATTGGCCAAATCCAGCAGCGCTTGGCCCAATTTAACTTGTGGCTCAGGTCGATTAAAGCGTGATAACAAATATTCGCTAGGCTTAACACCTTGTTGCAGTTGCTGCCAAGCCAATGCCCCATCACCTAGCGTGCCCGAGACAAAGAGAGCGTCGCCAGCCTGTGCGCCGGATCTCAGCAGGGCTTTGTCCTTGGGTAGTACACCGGTAATATTAATGGTGATGCTCAGCGGGCCTTTGGTGGTGTCACCGCCCAGCAGTTGCAACTGATACTGCGCTGCCAATTGTTTGAGTTCGCTGGAAAATGCTGCTAACCAGGTTTGGTCTACCTGGGGCAAAGTAAGCGCCAGGGTGAAATACAGCGGCGTTGCACCCATTGCTGCCAAGTCACTGAGATTAACCGCTAGGGCTTTATAGGCAATGTCCTGCGCCGAGGTGTCTTTGGGAAAATGCACCCCTTCAATCAAGGTATCCACACTATGCGCTAGACGTTGGTTGGTTGGTGGCGTGGTCAATGCGCAGTCGTCACCCACACCCAGGACATCATCTTCGCAGTATTGCCAATCGAAATAACGCTCAATCAGCGAAAATTCATTCACTGCGGGTATTGTTGCGCCAGCTTTTCATCGACTTCGCCGCGCCCTGCATTAAACATCGAGCCTGAGCCTAGGACCGCAGACACCAATACCGAGAAAAACAGCGGCACCACACCCAGTAGATTGAGCACCGAACCCATAATACTAGAGCCGTCC
The DNA here is from genome assembly GCA_964566765.1 of uncultured Piscirickettsiaceae bacterium. Classification (GTDB taxonomy): domain Bacteria; phylum Pseudomonadota; class Gammaproteobacteria; order PS1; family Pseudothioglobaceae; genus Thioglobus_B. The sequence continues at coordinate 3,825 of CAZMJI010000059.1, read as the reverse complement.
ATGCTCGCTGGTGCATCGCTTGAAACCAGCAAAGACAAGGCCATAATCAAAGCGTAAAACCCGTAGGCAGTTAAAAGAATCTTGTAGCGATTAAGTGAGAGCTGCCAGTGTATGTAAACCAGATAAGGTTCGTTTTGTTTGGCCTTCTTAACCTTGGTATAAGTGTAGGCAATAATGCTAAGTGAGGCCAAAATAGCCAAGCCGATTGAAGCGCTCATACCCACACCCAACATCTTCACCAGTCCCAATACGAGAAAGACGTGAACAACGATGGCGTTAATGGTGAATAGCTCGTGTGCTGCTTTGGCGCGTTTACGCTCGCTGGCGCTTGCTTCAATGGTAATCATGCTCGGTATTTTATACCAAGATGATTAAGCCTGCCTACATATAGGCGTTTTGCGTGTCGCTGTGGTCGGTCGCATCACGTACCGATCGAATCTCTGGGAACCGGGCTTTTAGCTGTGCTTCCACGCCTTGCTCTAGGGTTACTTTAACCGATGAACAACCCTGGCAACCGCCGCCAAAGTTTAGAATCACATCCATCTCATCGGTGATTTCAACCAGCTCCACAAAGCCACCATGCGAGGCCAACGATGGAGAAATTTCTGCGGCAATCACATACTTGATTTTCTCAGCCAGTGGCGCATCTTCACCCGGCTCTTCACCCTTAGCATTAGGTGCAGTAATGGTGAGTTTTTTACCCGCACCCTCATCTTTCAGCGCGACTTCAGATTCTTCTAGGTATTCAAAGTTTTGCTCATTGATATAAGCCTTGAAGCCTTGATATTCAAATTCTTGGTAACCCGCATTTAAATCTTTCGGAAAGCAAAAATTAAAGGTCACTGTCGCTGCAGGTGAGCCAGCCTGTTCAACCTCTACACGTAGACCTAAGTCTTTCTCATCTTGTTGGGCAAATAAGTCTGCCACATAGGTTTGTGCTTCATCAGTAATACTAAACATAATTATCGTCCAAAGGTTAAATTGTCAATGAGGCGGGTTGTGCCTAAAAATACTGCACATAATATCGCAATTTTTCGACTAGTATCAGTAATCTGGTTAAGGGTATTGGCATCCAATATCTCAATATAATCAAGCTCGAAATGCTGAGACAAGGCGCGCTCAGCTTGCGCCTTGGCATTATCAACACGCTGACCCGAGCGTATTCTCTGCTGCGTTTGCGTCATCACTTGATAAAGTTTGGCTGCTGTTTCTCGCTCATCCTCCGAGAGGTATTGATTACGCGTACTCATGGCCAAGCCACTTGGCTCTCTGGCAATGGGGCCAGACTCGATATAAACTGGCAATTGGTAGCGCTCAACCATGGCTTTGATAATCATCAATTGCTGGTAGTCCTTCTCGCCAAACACCGCCAAATCGGGCTGCACCAACTCAAACAAACGCTTAACCACTTGCACCACACCCTTAAAATGACCCGGACGAGAAGCGCCGCAAAGAATGTTGGCCAGCTCGCCTGGCTCCACCTCAGATTCAACACCTTGAGGATAGACCTCTTCCCGAGTCGGGGCAAAAATTACTTCAACACCCTGCTCGTCCAACAACTGCTTATCTTGCTCGAAGGTTTGTGGGTACTTATCCAGATCTTCACCGGCGCCAAATTGAGTTGGGTTAACAAAAATACTCACCACCACAATGTCAGTCTTTCTTTTGGCGATACTCACCAAAGATAAATGCCCCTGATGCAAACCGCCCATGGTGGGCACAAAACCGATACTCTTTGACTGCTGTTTATAACTCGAGATTAGCGCTTCAAGTTCAGCCGTGGTGTTAATAACTATGCTCATCGCCCGGGAAAGTTTGATCTTTGACTGCGTGAATAAAGGCACTGACAGCAGCTTCAATAGAGTGATTATCAGTTAAAAAGTTTTTCACAAATTTGGGCACATAGCCAGTATGAATACCCAACATGTCATAACTCACCAATACTTGACCATCACAATCAGCACCGGCACCAATGCCAATGGTTGGGATGCTGATTGACGCGCTAATGGTTTTTGCCAATTGTGCTGGCACACATTCCAGTACCAATACCTCAACCCCCCAAGCCTCTAACTGCTTGGCATCATCCAAAATACGCTTGGCGCTCTCGTCATCACGACCCTGAACTTTATAGCCACCCAACTCTAAGATAGACTGAGGCTGCAAACCCAAATGACCGCAAACTGGAATCTGGTTATCCTGTAGTATTTCAAACACAGCCTGGTGTTCTGCACCACCTTCAAACTTAACCATATCAGCACCGGCGTCAATCAGGCGCTTGGCATTGGCCAGTGCCGTGGGTGCATCCCCGTAACTTTGATAAGGCATGTCCGCAATCAGTAAGGTCTCTGTCAGACCACTGGCAACCGCACGGGTGTGGTAGAGCATATCCTCCATACTCACACCCAGCGTATTCTCACCACCTTGAATGACATTGCCTAATGAGTCACCCACCAAAATCGTGTCCACGCCACAGGCTTCAAACACCTTGGCGAACGAGGCATCGTAGGCAGTTAGGCAGCTGATCTTCTCGCCACGCTGTTTAAAGGTCTTTAATTGATCCAGTCTCATAGTTTTACCAAGCCTGACGTATCAACCTGATCCATGATCTCTTCTAATGGCCCCAGTACCGGCACCTTGAGGTCGGGTTCAATCTCATGCAGTGGCACCAAAACAAAATGGCGGTTCATCATCTCTGGATGCGGTACCACCAATTGCTTAGAGGCAATCACCTGTGCGCCGTAAATAATAATATCCAAATCAATGGTGCGTGCGCCCCACTTCTTTTCACGTACTCGGTGTTGTGCCTGTTCAATCGCTTGGCAAACCTTAAGTAGCTCAAGCGCGGTTAGGTGCGTGTCCACTTTGCACACCGCATTTAAGTAGTCTGGCTGCTCTGAACCATCAACCGGCTTGGATTGATATAAGCTGGACAAGTCCACCACTTTAACATCGGTAGTAGCATCCAGTGCTATCAGCGCCTGCTTAATTTGTTCCTTAGGGTTGTTGAGATTGGACCCTAGGCCGATATAAGCTAACAAGTGATCAGCGTCCCTACCGCTTCACCTTGAGCCAGGCGTGATAACACCTGCGCTTCTCTGCCTGAGGCAATCACGGTTGTAGTTTGCGTCTGCGCCGCCTTTCTGGCAGCCAATACCTTGGTATACATACCGCCAGAGCCCAGTGATCCGCCTTCTCGACCCGCTACGCGCTCTAGTTTTTCATCGTTCACATCGATACTGTCGATCAACTGTGCATCTGCATGCTTTCTTGGATCCGCGTCAAACACGCCGCCTTGATCGGTGAGAATAATCAATCGATCTGCTTGTACCAGGTTGGCCACCATGGCAGCCAAGGTATCGTTGTCACCAAACTTAATTTCTTCCGTGGCAACCGAGTCGTTTTCATTGACGATAGGCACCACACCCATCTCCAATAACGCGCTTAGTGTTGACGATACGTTCTCACTTTGGATTGGGTTAAATAGGTTGTCGTGGGTCAGCAGGATTTGTGCGGTATGCACATCATGCTGCGCAAACAAAGACTCGTAGGTTTGAATCAAGCCCATCTGCCCCACTGCTGCTGCCGCTTGCAGTTGATGAATGTTATCAGGTCTGGCGCTCCAGCCTAGGCGTTTAATGCCTTCGGCAATGGCGCCTGACGATACCAGCACCACTTCAATATTATTTTGCCTGAGGACGAACATCTGCTCTACCCAAGCGCTAATTGCTTGTTTATCCAGTCCTTGACCATCATTGGTTAATAAGGCTGATCCAATTTTAATGACCCAACGCTGTTTACTCATGATTCTCTTGTACTCTTACTAAT
>CAZMJI010000058.1:0-7021 GCA_964566765.1 uncultured Piscirickettsiaceae bacterium | reverse complement strand
ATTTTTGATAAAAAGCCACCCATTAGATGCAGTTTGTGACACAATGAAGTTGCAAATTTTATAACTTTATAAAGGAGCATCTATGCAACTAAACATCTCTGGTCATCACCTTGATATCACTGAAGCAATCAGAAATCATTCGGAAGAAAAGCTGGCTAAAATCAAGCATCACTTTGACAATGTTATTAATGTCAACATGATTTTAGAAGTTGAAAAAGACGTACAGAAAGCCGAAGCGACGATTCATGTGAGTGGTGCCGATTTGTTTGCCAAAGCCGAGAGTAACGACATGTATGTTTCTATCGATCAATTGGTTAATAAACTAGACGCTCAAATTAGAAAACACAAGGAAAAGCTTCACGACCATCGCAAGTAATACGTAAGGTCAAGCGAACAAAGGACTGAATATTTTATGTCGGAAGTTGAGAACACTTCCTTCGAAGACTGCCTTCAGAGATTAATCCAATCTTTGGAGGCAGATTTGTATGAGGAGGCAGCTGCACAGCTGGATGGCAGACATCCGGCGGAAGTTGCTCGCCTGCTTGAAGGTCTAACACCAAAGGACAGAGCACAGCTTTGGGGTGGCATTGATGCCCATACCCAGGGTGATATTCTGAAAGAGCTAAGCGATGATGTGCAAGCGCAGCTGCTTCAGGAAATGGATACAGGCTCGGTGGTCAGTGCAGCCGAAGGCATGGATACTGACGATCTGGCGGATATCGTGCCTAGCTTGCCAGAGGATGCGCTACACAATTTATTGCTCACCTTAGACCATGAGCATCGCAACCACCTTAAACAAGTGCTGGCTTATCCTGAAGATTCGGCCGGCGGCTTGATGAATATTGACTTTATTACCGTTCGCCCAGATGTTGATGTGCGTACGGTGGTGCGCTACCTACGCCTACTGAAAGAAATGCCAACCGATACCGATCAGTTGTTCGTGGTTGACAGGTCTTATAAATACTTGGGCTCGATCCACATTTCTACTTTGTTAACGAATGAGGCTGATCAAGCGATTGAGCCGCTGATTGATAACCGCTACGAGCCTATTTTGGCGAGCACGCCGGACAGTGAAGTGGCTGCACTATTTGAGCGCAGAGACTTAATTTCAGCCCCAGTGGTAGACGAACACAATCAGTTGATTGGTCGTATTACCATTGACGATGTGGTAGACGTGATTCGTGACGAAGCTGAGCACTCGGTGATGTCAATGGCGGGTCTGGATGAAGAAGATGATATCTTTGCCCCGGTGGTGCAATCCACCAAAGACCGTAGTATTTGGCTGGGGGTGAACTTGATTACCGCCTTTATTGCGGTGTTTTTTATTGGTCTATTTGAGGCCACGTTAAAAGACACCATTGCCTTGGCGGTGCTGATGCCAGTGGTGGCCTCCATGGGTGGTATTGCCGGCACACAAACACTGATTTTGGCCACTCGTGGTATTGCCACAGGTAGAGTCACCACCTCTAATCTCAGGGTATTAATGAACAAAGAGGTGGCTGTAGGGCTGTTAAACGGTTTGTTGTGGGCTGTGGTTATCGGTTTGATTACCTATTGGTGGTTTGCCTCTTCGCAAATCTCTATCGTCATTGCCATGGCGGTGATTGCCAATCTGATCTTTGCAGCGTTTTCCGGTGCGCTATTACCATCACTATTGACTCGACTCAATATCGACCCAGCGCTGGCAGGCGGGGTAATTCTAACCACCATTACTGATGTAATTGGATTTGTCGCCTTCTTAGGTTTGGCCTCATTGGTGCTCTAAGTAAACTCGCCGGTGTCAATCTGGTTGGCTGCCAACCAATCTTTAAAACGATCTTTAATCTCACTCAAAGTTTGCTCATTGTCGGCTTCAAAGCGTAGCACCAAGCATGGTGTGGTATTAGAAGGTCGAACCAGGCCCCAACCGTGTTCATAATCCACGCGAACGCCGTCAATGGTGGTAATCTTGGCACCTTCAAAGTCAACGTTGTTAGCTAGCTTCTCCATGGCTTCAAACTGTTCGCCTGGCTGTTCAAAATGAATGTTGATCTCTGGCGTGTTGACACTATCAGGCAGTGCGGCAAACACCTCGGCACAACTTTGATTGGTTTTAGAGAGAATCTCTAGCAATCTAGCGCCAGTGTACAGTGCATCGTCAAACCCATACCAACGCTCTTTAAAGAAAATATGACCGCTCATCTCGCCGCCGAGTAGGGCACCGGTTTCTTTCAGCTTGGCTTTAATAAAGCTATGGCCAGTACGCGACATAATGGCTTCACCACCATGCTTGGTGATATCCTCAGGTAATCGAGAAGAGCACTTCACATCAAACACAATCTTGCCACCAGGGTTGCGCTCTAGGATGTCACGTGCATATAAAATCATTTGCCTGTCTGCCCAAATCACACCACCTTGATTGTCAATCAATCCTAGACGATCGCCATCACCATCAAAAGCAAAGCCCATATCAGCGCCAGAAGCCTTAACCTCGGCAATTACATCTGCTAGATTTTTTGGCTTAGAAGGGTCGGGATGATGGTTGGGAAAATTACCATCCACCAAGCAGAATAATTTATCTACCTTAACTCCCAGCTGTTCATAGAGCTTAGGCGCTAAGTTGCCTGCCACACCATTACCGGCATCCACCACAATATGTAGCGGTTTCTCGAGCTTAACATCGGCCTTAATGGTATCGATGTAGTCTTGCTCAATGTCCACGCGGGTGGACGTACCATGACCCTCACGAAAGTCTTTATCAACAATACGCTGATACAAGGCTTTAATACGCTCACCTGAAAGCGTTTCACCGGCGATCATAATCTTAAAGCCGTTGTACTCAGGTGGGTTGTGAGAGCCGGTAATCATCACTCCAGAGCTGGCCGCTTTGGTATAGGTGGCAAAATACACCAAGGGTGTTGGCACCATGCCCACATCAACCACATGACAACCACTGGCCTTGAGTCCGTCTTTTAAGGCTTCCATCAGCCATGGGCCACTGAGTCGACCATCGCGACCAACCACCACACCACGCTCACCCTTGGCAATCGATTCGCTACCAATGGCGCGTCCAATCAAAGTCACGGTTTCTACGGTTAAGTCTTGGTCCACAATACCGCGAATGTCATAGGCTTTAAAGATTGATTCTGTTGGCTGCATGGGTTCGTTAAAATAAGAAAAATTAGTCGTCTATTTTAAGCACAATGAAAGCCCAGTTTGAAGTGATTGAAATTCACAACCAGCAGATGAAGCTCAAGCCTGTTGATACTCAATCCTGTAGCAGTTGCAGCGCCAGTGGTGCCTGCGGTACGGGTGTGTTGTCGAAGTATTTTTCTTCATTCTCAACCTTAACCAAACCACTAGACAAAGGCACGCAATTGGGTGATAAGGTGGTGTTAGAGATTGCACCAGGTGAGTTGTTTTGGCGCGCGTTTCAATTGTATATCCTGCCGATTTTGGCACTTTTTGTCACCGCCTATGTGGCCAAAAGTGTATTTTTGGCGAGCGAAATCACCCAAATTGTGAGTGGTTTTTTGGCTTTTTTGAGCACAATTTTGTTACTTAAATACGTGATAAAGTAGCATTCTGGGTATAATCAATTTATTTTTTTCATCATATAAAAATTACGCATTATGCCAGGTCAAGACATCGATCCCATAGAAACGCAAGAATGGTTGGAAGCTTTCAGATCCGTTGCCCGTATTGAGGGTGAAGATCGTGCCAAGTTCTTGTTAAACCAATTGACTGATATGGCACACCAAGAAGGCATGGATTTGCCAAGTGGTGTGAACACAGCTTATCTAAACTCGATCCCTAAAGACAAGGAAGTTGCCACCGATATTAATGAAGCCATTGAAGAGCGTATTTCAGCCATTATTCGCTGGAATGCCATGGTGATGGTGGTGAAGGCCAACCAGCTGCCGTATGAGCTGGGCGGCCATATTGCTTCCTTTGCTTCTTCGGCCACCTTGTACGAAGTGGGCTTTAATCATTTTTATCGCGGTCCAGATGCCGACCAAGGTGCCGATATGATTTTCTTCCAAGGTCATATTGCCCCAGGTATTTACGCACGTAGCTATCTAGAAGGGCGCATCAGCGAATCGCAAATGCTGAAATTCCGTCAAGAATCCGGTGAGGGCGGCCTAAGCTCTTATCCGCATCCATGGTTAATGCCAGATTATTGGCAGTTCCCGACAGTATCGATGGGCTTGGGTCCAATCATGGCCATTTATCAAGCGCGTTTTATGAAGTATCTGCATCATCGCGAGATTCAGCAAACGGACAAGCGTACGGTTTGGGCGTATCTGGGTGACGGTGAAACCGATGAACCAGAGTCGCTAGGTGCGATTTCTATGGCAGGTCGTGAGAAGTTAGACAACCTGATTTTTGTGGTTAACTGCAACCTGCAGCGTCTGGACGGCCCAGTACGTGGTAATGGTAAGATCGTGCAAGAATTAGAAGGCATGTTCCGTGGCGCCGGCTGGAATGTGATCAAGGTGATTTGGGGTGGTAAATGGGATGAACTATTTGCCAAAGATACCAATGGCCTACTGAAAAAGCGTATGGAAGAGGTGGTTGATGGTGAGTACCAGGCTTATAAGGCCAAAGATGGTGCTTATGTACGTGAACACTTCTTCGGCAAGTATCCTGAGCTACTGAAAATGGTCGAGCACATGAGTGATGATGAAATCTATGCGCTCAATCGTGGTGGTCATGATCCATATAAAGTTTTCCAGGCCTATCGGGCAGCCAAAGAGCACACAGGTCAGCCAACGGTAATCCTAGCCAAGACCGTTAAGGGTTATGGCATGGGTGAGGCTGGCGAGGGTCAAAACGCCACGCACTCACAAAAGAAACTGGGCCTAAAACAAGTGGCACGATTTGCCAAACGTTTCGATGTGCCAGTCACAGACAAAGACGTGGAAGAGTTAAACTTCTGCAGACCGGCAGCCGACAGCGAAGAGATGAAATATCTTCAAGAGCGTCGTGCTAAGTTGGGTGGTTCGCTACCAGCCAGAAGCTTTACCCCAGAAAAATTAACCATGCCGACACTAGACACCTTTAGTGCGCTACTGGAATCAACCGGTAGTCGTGAGATGTCTACCACCATGGCACTGAATCGTATCATCACACTATTGGTGCGTGACAAAACACTGAAAGACCGCATTGTGCCAATTGTGCCAGATGAAGCGCGCACCTTTGGTATGGAAGGCCTGTTTAGACAATTGGGTATTTACTCATCATCAGGCCAATTGTATCAGCCTGAGGATCATGACAAAGTCATGTGGTACAAGGAAGACCTTAAGGGTCAGGTGTTGCAAGAGGGTATTAACGAGGCTGGTGCAATCTCTGATTGGATTGCCGCTGCAACTGCGTATGCCACACATAACACCACCATGATTCCATTTTATGTGTACTACTCGAAGTTTGGCTTCCAGCGTGTGGGTGATCTGGCCTGGGCGGCTGGTGACATGCAGGCCAAAGGTTTCCTGATTGGTGGTACCTCAGGTCGTACCACGCTAAATGGTGAAGGTCTACAGCACCAAGATGGTGATTCTCATGTGGTGGCCAATACCATTCCAAATTGTATTACTTACGATCCAACCTATGCCTATGAGCTGGCAGTGATTATTCAAAGTGGTCTACACCGCATGTATGAGCTGGATGAAAACATCTTCTACTACATCACCACCATGAATGAGATCTACGCCCATCCGCAGATGCCAGCAGGCAGTGAAGAGGGTATTGTCAAAGGTATGTACCAGCTAGACAGCGTGGGTGATGGTGATCTGGAAGTGCAGCTAATGGGGTCGGGCTCTATTCTAAGAGAAGTGGAAAAAGCCGCACAGGTTTTGGCCGATGAATGGGGTGTGAAATCAACCATTTGGTCGGTGACCAGCTTTAATGAGCTAACGCGTGAAGCGCAAGCCATTGATCGAGAAAATCGCTTTGATTTAAAAGATGAGAAGGTGCCGTATGTGACCCAATGTTTGGCCGATACCAAGGGTCCAGTGATTGTCTCAACGGATTATATGCGCAACTATGCTGAGCAGATTCGTAAGTATGTACCAAGACGCTACGAAGTATTGGGTACTGATGGCTTCGGTCGTTCAGACTCGCGTGCAGCGTTGAGAGAATTCTTTGAGGTAGATTCTCACTACGTGGTGATTGCTGCACTAAGAGCTTTGGCCGATGAAGGTCAGCTGGACAAGGCCAAAGTTGCCAAAGCCATGAGAGGCTACGGTATCGATGGTAGTAAACCAAATCCAATGACAGTCTAACGAATAAAAAGCAGGGGGCTATATGACACAAGAAGAATTTTTAGAAGCACTAAGATCGGGCGCACAAATGCGCTTTGATGACTTGATGGCCATTATTGACCAAGACTTCCGTTATACGCCGGCTGCTTTTACCAATGGCGAGTTGCATAATGCCAGCGATGAGAATCAAGGCAGCGCCAAGCTGTTTTGTTTTGCTGCCATTCATGAGCTAAGTCCACTAGAAACCCTGCACTGCTTTGGCGAACATTATCAAGCGGTGTTGGCCGATCCAGAGGGTGATTCACACCAAAATATCCGCAACTTTATCACTTATGGTTGGGAAGGTCTAAAGTTTGAGTCTCCAGTACTGGATCGTAATTAATCAGTAGTGGGGCGGCTTTTCATCGCTCACAGTGGCAGCGCCAGCACCTTGCTTATCCTCTAGTGTTTTGAGTTGATTGGACAGGTGTTTTAACAATAGTTGAAACTCATCCAGCTCTTGACGTTGACGAAAAATCACTTGATTAAGTGACTCGACATCATGCTCCAGATGCGTGATTCTTTCTTCTAAGTCGATGATTTTCTGATCCATAGTTTTCGATTGCCGTATTCGTAAATACCCAAACCAATAAGTACCAATATAATACCGCTTAGCTGCAACAAGCTTAAGCTTTCTTGATTGAATAAATTACCCAAAATCAGTGCAAACACCGGTGTAATCAGCGGAATCAAGCCCACGGTTTTAACACTGGCATGGCGAATTAAGTGATAGTAGGCCATAA
>CAZMJI010000057.1:0-7274 GCA_964566765.1 uncultured Piscirickettsiaceae bacterium | reverse complement strand
ATGTAGATACCACCAAACCCATGGGTTTGCCGGATACAGACTCTTAATTCAATAGCTTTGCAGTGTATTTTTTAAAAAATATAAAAAACAGTTGCATTTCAAAATGAACCATAGTATAGTTTACATTGATCTGTAATAAATCATGGGTAAAGCCACACCGTCAGAGTTCAATGAGTAGGTGATAGCTACTTATCAATATTCTTACTTTATGGAATAGAGTGCCACCATTGATTTAATTGCACTTGAGATTATGGCACTAGCCCAACACAAACACCTCAGGCTGGTGCCACCAGTATGATTGACCTGGATGATGGAATGATGATTTAAACAACCAACAACACCCTCTAGCGTTTTATTAATTGCCAAAGACGCCCGTCAATGATTAACAATCCCAAGGCAATGAGTCCCATGCCCACAATGTGAACCCATTCTAGAGTTTCTCCCAGAATGGTGACACCCAACAGAATGGCAGATACAGGAATCAGCAGAGTAACCAAAGAGGCGTTGATCGCACCAGCATCGGCCAGCACTTTGAAATATAGGATATAGGCTAGTGCAGTTGAGAGTACAGCCAGTGCCAGCACGGCAAGCATTGAGGTGGTAGCAATTTGTGCAGTGCTGATCATGCCATCCACACCAAAGGCAATTGGCAACATAATCAGCGATGAAACGCTAAGCTGCCCAGTAGCCAGCATCATGGGGTTTACCCCTTGGGCTTTAAACCGACGCCCATAAACCGCAGCAAAGGCGTACGAAAGACCGGCGACCAAGATGGCCAATTGGGCAATCACATAGCCACTTTCACCCACACTAGGAAAGCCCAACATGATTGACACGCCGATAAAACCCGTGACCACACCTAAGGCTTTCAGCGGCGTGACTTTCTCATCAGGTAACAGCAAGGCGGCAACCACCACGGTAAACAGCGGCACAGCCGCATTAAAAATCGCAGCCAAGCCTGAGGCAACTTGTATTTGTCCCCAAGTAATTAAAGTAAACGGAATGGCATTGTTTAACAATCCCATCACCAGAAAGCCTAGCCAGAGTTGAGGATCTTTAGGGATCTTTAGCTTAATCAGCCACACCACACCCCACAAACTCACTGCTGCAAACAAGACCCTTAAAGCTACAATGCTTAGCGCTGGTAGTGCTTCCAATGCCACTGCCACAAAGAAAAATGATCCACCCCAAAGTATCGAGAGCGTGACTAGCATTAGCCACTGTTTAAGCCCCATGGTGGTGTTGATACTGGCGTTCATTGGCTGGTTTGATGCTATCTAAATCACTCAGTTTACCAAACTATTTAGCCACCATTTGGTTTGTGGTAAGCGACAGCTTGGTTTTATACAATATGGTCTAAAATGATCCACAAGTGCTATTTTTAGTTTAAAATGAACTATAAATAACATCAACCAATAAAAACCAATTAATACCAATAAATTTGTTAACAAGCAGATTAATTGGTTAATAGACACATTGCCTATTATCGATAAGCGTCAAGCTAGGGCGGTGTGTCAAGGAGGTGACAAGTGGACTTTAGCACAAAAGCCAAGCGTTTATTAAAGATGGCTGCACTGGCATTGATCGGCATTAGCAGCTCAGTATATGGCGCCTGTCATATTGACGGCACTTCGTATCGAGTTAATGGTGATACCGATGGCGCTTATGTTTCTCTAGATAACCTGAAATCTTGGTCAGAGGGTGATGATGTCACTACTTGTGATGTTTCTAACATACGTAACCTGCATGCTGCATTCTCCGATGCTGTTAACTTCAACCAGGACATCTCTGCTTGGAATGTAAGCAATGCTACCAATATGTCTTACATGTTTCGCGGTGCCAGCACTTTTAACCAAGACATCTCTGCTTGGGATGTGAGTAATGTTACTAATATGTCTTTTATGTTTCGTAACGCTAGCGCCTTTAATCAGCCGTTGAATAATTGGGATGTTAGTAAGGTTACATCTATGCAAGATATGTTTAGTGGTGCCAAGGTTTTTAACCAGCCACTCGATCAATGGAAGATTGACAGTCTTACTAGTGTGAACCGCATGTTTGATAACGCCAGGGCTTTTAATCAACCTATCTTTACTTTAGGTGTTAACAATCAGATTGCCAGTCTGGTCAGCATGTTCCGTAATGCTAAAACTTTTAATCAGTCGATTAACCATTGGGATGTAAGTAATGTGACCAACATGACAAGCATGTTTACTGGTGCCAGTGTTTTTAACCAACCACTTGACCAATGGAGTGTCAACAAGGTTACCAATATGGGTCATATGTTTAGCGGAGCTGCTAGCTTTAATCAAGCGATATTTAAGCTAGAGCAGCCGAATGTAACCAATATGGGAACTATGTTTTTTAATGCTGCTAGGTTTAATCAGGATATCTCCAACTGGCAGGTGGACAATGTGAGCAGCATGACAAGTATGTTTAATGGTGCTACTCAATTTAACCAAGATGTCTCTGCCTGGAATGTGGGCAATGTTACTGACATGTCCCATATGTTTCACAATGCTAGCAATTTTAATCAGGACATCTCTGCCTGGAATGTGAGCAATGTAACCAATATGGAAAGTATGTTTAACTCTGCAGGGAGATTCAATCAGTCTATCGGAAGTTGGAATGTTAGCAAGGTGGAAAGCATGTCTGCCATGTTTGCAAGCGTAAGTCTGAGTACAGAAAATTACGACAAACTATTAATGAGTTGGAGTGCTTTGGATTTACAGCCTAATGTTGAATTTGATGCCGGTCATAGTAAGTACAGTAGTTTTGACGAGGCTGTCAATGCCAGTAAATCTATACTTAAGAGTAAGAATTGGTCAATTAAAGATGGTGGTGGCACGCTGGAGGCGCAAATTGCCAGTGTAGGGGTAGAGAAAGGAAAAATTTCCAATCTGTCGCCCATTGCCTTAACGTTTAATATCAGTGAGGCTGTGACAGATTTCGATGCCTTAGATGTGTATGTAACGGGCGGTACTTTGTCAAATTTTAGTGGCTCTGGTAAAGCTTATACAGCCACAGTCACCCCTAAGGCGCCAGGTGTTGTGTCTATCAATATTCCTAGGGGCGGATTTCATAATACTGCGGGTGATGTTAATCTGCGATCGGAACCGTTTTATTGGACTTATGATCCCAGACCAGATGTCTTGATCACCTCTGACGATGTGTCTGACGGCGGAGTTTCTAATAGCAAGAGTATCTCAATAACCGTACAGATATCTGAAGAAATCGTAGGGTTTACGGCAAATATGGTGGAGGTCAATAAAGACTATGTCACGATTGAGAGTGTGAATGGCTCTGGGCATACTTACATAGTGACATTGGTGTCAAAACAAGATGGCTTGATTGAAGTTGATGTGCCAGCCGATGTATTTTTAGATACGGGCGGTAACGGCAATAATGCAGCTAAGCGGTTTAGCTGGACTTATGATTCAATCCCGCCTGGCGTTGAAATTACCGCTAATGGAGTGCTGAGCGGCACCACTTCTAATGATGCGCACTTGACTTTAACGTTTAAAACCTCTGAGGAAGTGTATGAATTTACCGCCAATAGCGTGATAGCCATTGGCGCTGATATAGAAGATTTTTCCGGCACTGGTGATACGTATACCGCCACCCTTGTTCCACATTCAAGTGGTCAGGTGTCGGTCTATGTGCCAGCCAATGGTTTTATTGATTTGGCAGGCAATGACGGCAGGGCTTCGAAGTATTTTTATTGGACCTATGATCACACACTACCTACACTCATCAGCACCATGCCAGCTGATGATGCGATAGATGTGGCGGTCAATAGTAATTTGGTACTCAATTTTTCGGAGCCAGTTTTTGCTGGTGAAGGGGGGCTACAAATCAAACAACAGGACGATCATGGTGCTTGGGTTAGTATTAACGCTAGCGACACCACGCAAGTGAGTGGTTTGGGCACCAGCACCATTGTAATAGATCCAGAAACGGACTTGGTTGATGGTACCCAATATTATTTAATCATTGATCCAAATGCTTTCTATGAACTTGCCGGTAACTATTATGTGGGTATCAGTGACGCCACCACACTGAGTTTCGCCACCAAATCCAATGATGTATTGCCACCGAGTGTTAGCATCATGGCGAACGAGGTCAACGATGGCGAAACCTTCGATCATCATGACTTGTCACTGACTTTTAAACTCTCGGAGGATAGTGATGATTTTGACCAAAGTGATGTTGAGGTCAGTGGTGGTCAATTAGAGGCATTTTCCGGCACTGGCAGCACTTATACAGCAACCTTGGTACCGAATGGTCAAGGACTGGTTGGCGTGAATATTGCCGCCAATAGCTTTAGTGATGCAGCCGGTAATTACAATGTTGAGGCGGCACAATTTAGCTGGACTTATTTGGCGGATCCAACCAACAAGGCTGATGTGGTAGATTTGAGTAAATCTTGGCAGAGTGCCGCTTCCAGGTGGCCAATGGTGAGTATGGATGCTGTGAGTCAGCGTTTGGATTGGTTAGAACGCAACCAAGGTAGTGAGTACACCTCGCATCAGGGCATTCAGCTGCGCTTTAACCATCAAGCACTTGACCAGCTGATCAACCTTAAACCTAGGGATAAGGATGCTGTTGCCACTGAGATTAAAGCGTTGAATTTGGTACAAAAAGCCCAATCTTGGCTGGACAGCGATGACACAGGGCGCATTGTAATGGAAGATATTAAAAGTGAGATTCAGGACCTAGTGGTGAATGAAGCGGCTAGATTAAGGGCACAGATCGTCAGTAATTTAAACCCAAGCTCCAAACCGTTGCTAGGCGATTGGTCACTTTGGAGTGCGGGTGAAATTACCCTAGGCAAGGATAAAGATTATCCTGCGACCCAAGACTTTAGGCTTGAGAGCTTATCAATTGGCATTGATAAGCCGCTGAGTAGCGGCGAGCTATCAGGGGTGGTGCTGAGCGCCGGCCAAGGTAAGGCCGATATTGGCACCTTGGGTAGTCAGTTAGATGCAGATCATTATGCCTTGTCGGCATACCGAGTCTTTACCCCTCAAGACTTAAAGGTTGAAGCGATGGCTGGCGTGGGTTATTCAAGGTTTAATAGTATCCGTCAGGATCAAGAGGATCGACTCATGGGTCGTCGAGGTGCACACCAGTGGTTTGGCTCGGCAGCGCTTAGTAAACAGGCCTTGGTTCGAGACCATTGGCAAGTATCACCATATGCCAAGGCCAGTCTGGTGCGCACCAAACTTAGCGCCTTTAGTGAGCATGGCGGTGCTACTGCGCTCAGCTACGATCAGCAAAGGTTGGATGAATCGCGATTGCATGTAGGTGCCGATAGTAGTTATTTGACTCGTATTGGCGACGCCCAAATTAAGCCTTTTGTGAACATTGAGTATAGTACGGATGTATCTTCGGGTTCGAATGCCAGTATGCGCTACAACCTGGGTAATAAGGATTACACATTGGCGCTGGATAGGTATGCCACTGACCGCTGGAAGCTGGATGTGGGCATGGATCTCTCAACCCAGGGCGGCTGGGAATCCTCGCTAATTTACCAGCGCAGACAACAGGTGAATACGGGTTATAGCAATAGTTTGGGCTTTAATGTGGAGCTTAAGTTTTAGTACTAAGGCTTTAAGATATCAGCCAGTTGTTGAATGGCTTCTCGGTGTGGATTGTGCTTTTTATAAATCACACCAACACTTCTGCAGGCCCTGCTGTCATCACTGGCAAGCAAGTTCGGGTAGGGCGATAGCACCCCAAAGTCCAGCGCAATCTTAGGCAAAAAACTCACCCCTAGCTGCATGTCCAGCATGGCGATTAGGGTTGAGATGCTGGAGCAAGAGAAGTCGGATAACTGAGGTTTGGAGATATCATGCCCCTGCATAATATGAGAGCGCAGACAATGCCCTTGTTCTAAGAGTAGCAGTTCGCCTTGACCAATCTGATCGCCAGTTTTCTGCCGGTGTTTGACCAGGTGCAGGGTATCGTTAAACAGTTCGTATTTTTCGATATTGTCTGGCACTTCATAAGGAAAGGCAAATATGGCAAAATCAATCTGGTTATTGGCCAAGCGGGCTAACAGATTGTCGCTGGTATCCTCAACAAAGGAGATCTTGAGCTTGGGGAATTTGGCGCTTACCTGCGCCAAGAAGTTGGGCAGGATGTAAGTGGCAATGGTGGGGATGGCACCCACACTGATCTCAGACTCTAAGAAACCCACCGACGCGGTTTCAACCAAGTCCTGTAGATTAACCAAAGTTGTTTGCGCCTGAGTCACCACTTTATTGCCCAGCGGCGTAAACACCACGCGTTTATTGTCTCTTTCCACCAGTTCTGCATTCAGGTCTTGCTCCAGTTTGGCAATGCCAGCACTCAGTGTTGACTGACTGACAAAGCATTGTTCGGCGGCTTTAGAAAAATGCAGTGTGTCTTTTAAGGCAACTAGGTATTGCAGGTTTTTGGTCGAGGGCAGTCTCATAATCGATTTTTTAGATTAATAATATAGAAAACATTCGTTTTACTTAATTATAAACCCAAACTACAATGAACTCATCTAATAACGAAAAAAGGAGAACAACACATGTTAAAGGATAGTACTGGGAATCAAATTCCTTCAATTAACTTCAGAATTCAAAAAGATCATCAGTGGGCGGATCTGTCAACGGACGATATCTTCAGTGACAAAACTGTGATTGTCTTTGCCCTGCCGGGCGCGTATACCCCAACTTGCTCCTCGTCACACTTGCCTAGATACAATGAATTGGCACCCATTTTTAAAGCCAATGGCGTGGATGAAATTGTTTGTGTCTCAGTCAATGACACCTTTGTGATGAACGAATGGGCCAAGGATCAAGAGGCAGAGAATGTCACCATGATTCCGGATGGTAATGGTGAATTTAGCGATGCCATGGGCATGCTGGTGAGTAAAAATGACCTGGGTTTTGGTGATCGCTCTTGGCGTTATTCCATGTTGGTTAAGGACGGCATCATTGAGAAGATGTTTATCGAGCCTGAGGTAGAGGGCGACCCGTTTGAAGTCTCCGATGCTGACACCATGTTGAACTACATTAACAAAGAGGCGGTGGTGCCTGAGACGGCAACCATGTTTAGTCGCAAGGGTTGTCCACACTGTGAACGAGCGTTGTCGCTGCTGGCTGGCCACAACATCTATGTGGAGCAAGTTGAATTAGGTGGTAGTATTACCTCAAGATCGCTCAGAGCGGTTAGCGGCAAGAGCACCACGCCACAGATCTTTATTGGCGGTCAATATGTGGGCGGTGCTGATGAGTTAGAAC
>CAZMJI010000056.1:0-7281 GCA_964566765.1 uncultured Piscirickettsiaceae bacterium | reverse complement strand
TAAAAAGCTGTTTGAGCGTTATTCCAAACAAGCGGGCAAGCAGCAATATTTGATCCCTTATTTTATCTCTTCACATCCGGGCACCACCGATGAGGACATGCTCAATCTGGCATTGTGGTTAAAGCGCAATGAATTTAAGCCAGACCAGGTGCAGGCCTTTATTCCCACGCCAATGGCGATTGCCTCAGCGATGTATCATAGTGAACTGAATCCACTGCAGAAAGTCACTCGGGACTCGCAGACGCTGGAGACCCCACGTAGTGGCAAGCAACGTCAATTACACAAAGCGTTTTTACGCTATCACGATCCTAAAAATTGGCCACTACTTAGGCAGGCGCTAAAGCGTATGGGGCGTAGTGAATTGATTGGCCATGGTGAAGACTGTCTGATTCCTTCTTCTAAGGCTAAGGGGGCAGGTGGCAAGGTTAAGACAAAACCCACCGCCAGAAAAACAACCGGTGATTTTCATCATCGCATTCGCCGGGGCACAAAAAAGCGCCGATAACGACGCTTTTTCAGTGGCTAGAGTGTTTGAGGCTTAAGCGTTAGCCAGGCGTGCTACAGCTTGCTCAATATTCTCCATACTGGTAGCAAAAGAAAAACGCACATAACCTGGTGCGCCAAAGGCAGAGCCTGGCACTAGGGCGATGTTTAGCTCTTCTAAGCAGTACGTTGAAAACTCCACATCATCTTTTAGACCCAAACGTTTAATCAGACCTTCAACACGCGGGAATGAGTAAAACGCACCTTGTGATTTGGGGCATTCGACACCATCAATGGCATTCAATGCTTCCACAATATAATCGTGTCGCTCTTTAAAGGCTTTTACCATCACACCAATAATCGATTGATCACCGTTAAGTGCTTCTACCGAAGCTGCTTGGGCAATCGAGCACGGGTTAGAAGTTGATTGACCTTGTACTTTTTTCATGGCTTTAATAATCGCCTCAGGGCCCGCGCCATAACCAATACGCCAGCCGGTCATGGCATAACCTTTAGACACACCATTAAGAATCACCGTACGCTCCTTAAGCTCAGGCGCTACCATCACGATATTGACAAAGTCTTCCTCGCCCCAACGAATATGCTCATAGATGTCATCGGTCATAATCAGCACCTGTGGATGCTGTTTCAACACCTCAGCCAAGGCCTTAAGTTCGGCCTTTGAATAGACCGCACCGGTTGGGTTAGACGGGCTGTTTAAGATCAGTAGTTTGGTGTTGTCGTTAATCGCGTTTGACAGTTGCTCAGGGGTGATTTTAAAATCTTGCTCTAGGCCAGTTTCCACCACCACTGGTGTGGCATCCGCGAGTAGCACCATGTCTGGATAAGAAACCCAATAAGGTGCCGGAATAATCACTTCGTCGCCTTCGTTTAGCACAGCCTGACAAAGATTGTAGAACACTTGTTTACCGCCAGATGACACCATCACCTCTGTGGCACCATAGGTCAACTTGTTTTCACGCGCAAACTTATCCATAATGGCTTGTTTTAGCGCTGGTGTACCGTCAACTGCGGTGTAGCGTGTTTGGCCATTATTGATCGCATCAATACCCGCCTGTTGAATATTTTTAGGGGTATCAAAGTCGGGTTCGCCTGAGCCCATTGGCACAATGGCAATGCCCTGCGCTTTGAGTTCATTGGCCTTGGCAGTCACTGCCAAAGTGGCAGAAGGCTTGACTTTTTGAATGCGCTTGGAAAGAAAATCTGACATGGTTATCTCACAGAATAAAATAGATTAAAATTGGTTGTTTATGTTAATGAAAAATCGGTTTTCGTGGTGAGAGAATTTCAGCTGGAATCTAAGTTTTTACCCAGAGGTGATCAGCCTAGTGCGATCCAAACTTTGACCCAAGGTTTGGCCGCAGGCCACCAGTATCAGACCCTATTGGGAGTAACGGGTTCGGGTAAGACCTTTACCATGGCCAATGTAATTGCCCAGAGCGCTCGTCCAACGCTGATTATGGCGCCGAATAAGACCTTAGCGGCGCAACTCTATGCAGAGATGAAGGAATTCTTTCCCAACAATGCAGTCGAGTATTTTGTGTCTTATTATGATTATTATCAGCCAGAGGCTTATGTGCCGGCCAGCGATACCTATATTGAGAAAGATTCCTCGATTAACGAGCAGATTGAACAGATGCGCCTAAGTGCCACCAAAGCACTATTAGAGCGTGAGGATGTCATTATCATTGCCAGTGTCTCGGCCATTTACGGTTTGGGCGATCCAGATTCTTATATGCAGATGCTATTGCACCTTAGTGTGGGTGAGATTACCAATCAGCGCGAGATTCTGTCACGCCTGTCGCAGATGCAGTACACACGCAATGATGTGGCTTTGGGTCGTGGTAACTTCCGTGTTAAGGGTGAGGTGATCGATATCTTTCCGGCCGACTCTGAGGAGCTGGCTTTGCGAGTGGAGTTGTTTGATGAAGAGGTGGAGAATCTGTCGTGGTTTGATCCACTCACGGGTGAGCGGGTGAAATCTACCCCGCGCGTCACCATCTACCCACAAACTCATTACGTTACCCCGAAAGAGAAGATCTTAGCTATGTTGGATGACATTAAGGCCGAGCTCAAAGAGCGTCGAGCTGAGCTGTTATCACAAAACAAATTGGTGGAAGAGCAGCGTCTTAGTCAGCGCGTGAAGATGGATATCGAGATGATGCGCGAGCTGGGGTATTGTAATGGTATTGAGAATTACTCGCGCTATCTATCAGGTCGCGGGGCGGGTCAGCCACCACCAACACTATTGGATTATCTGCCGGATAACGCCCTGGTGATTCTAGATGAGTCACACGTGACGGTAGGGCAGATTGGTGGTATGTATAACGGCGACCGGTCGCGCAAAACCACTTTGGTTGAATTTGGTTTTCGCCTACCAAGCGCGTTGGACAATCGACCGCTTAAATTTGATGAATTTGAAGATCGCATTAATCAATGTATTTTGGTTTCAGCCACGCCGGCGCAGTTTGAATTGGATGTTTCCAGTGCCATTGCCGAACAAGTGGTGCGCCCAACCGGTCTGTTAGATCCAGTGATTGAGGTGCGCCCGGTGGAAACCCAGGTGGATGATCTACTAAGCGAGATTAACAAACGTGTGGATAAATCTCAGCGCGTGTTGGTCACCACACTGACCAAACGTATGGCAGAGCAGCTGAGTGATTACTTAAATGAGCACGGGGTCAAGGTGCGTTATCTGCATTCGGATGTGGATACGGTTGAACGCGTAGAGTTGATTCGTGATCTGCGTTTGGGCGTGTTTGATGTATTGGTGGGGATTAACTTATTGAGAGAGGGCCTGGACATTCCTGAGGTATCGCTGGTGGCAATTTTAGACGCGGATAAAGAAGGCTTTTTGCGCTCGGAGCGTTCCTTGATTCAAACCATGGGTCGAGCCGCTCGCCACGTAGAAGGCATGGCGATTTTGTATGCCGATAAGATCACTGGCTCGATGGAGCGCGCGATTTCAGAGACCACGCGTCGACGTCAAAAACAAGAGATCTACAACAAAGAAAACAACATTACCCCTAAGGGTGTATCTAAGCCCATTGTGGATATTTTGGAGACTGAGGCCAGTGTTGGCGACAAACAGGGCGAGCCAAACCAAGTCACCATGGAGCGTCTATCGCCGGTGCAGCTGTCTAAGCGCATTAAAGAATTAGAAAAGCGGATGTACGCCTTTGCACAGGAGTTAAAATTCGAGCAAGCGGCAGACATTCGCAATCAAATCAAAGCATTAAAAGATGAGCAGTTTAAACATTAACGAGATTTTTTATTCCTTACAAGGCGAAGCCAAAACCGTGGGCTTGCCAACGGTGTTTATTCGCCTAACCGGCTGCCCGCTGCGTTGCAGGTATTGCGATACCGAGTACGCCTTTAAGGGTAACAACCTAATGAGTATTGATGGCATTTTGAGCGAGGTTGGCGCCTACAACACTCCACATGTTTGTGTGACCGGTGGTGAGCCGTTAGCGCAAACCAATTCGCTGGAGTTGTTGGATGCTTTGGTGGCCAAGGGCTACCAGGTATCGCTAGAAACCAGCGGCAGTATTGATATCGCACCAGTTAATCCAAAAGTCTCAATTGTGATGGATGTGAAAACCCCAGATTCTGGCGAGGTCGAACAAAACCTTTGGTCAAATGTGGACAAGTTGGCGGTCAAAGACCAAGTGAAGTTTGTTATTGGATCCCGTCAAGACTTTGATTGGAGTGTGGAGATACTCAGCCAATATCCAAGTCAGGCCGAGGTGTTGTTTTCGCCGGTTTTTGGCGCGGTTGAGCCACGTGATTTGGCGCAATGGATCTTGGATGCACAGCTCAATGTGCGCCTGCAGGTGCAGCTGCACAAATTGCTTTGGGGTGATGAGCAGGGGCGTTAGGTCGTCGCGCTAGTTAATCTCAATCACGCGCTCAGTTGGTTTGGGTGCGGCCAGTTTGGGGATACTCACCACCAGCTTACCGTCTTCAAATTTGGCACTCACTTGATCACCATCGGCGTCATTTGGCAGTGAAAATGATTGCGAGAAACTGCTAGAAGATTTGGCGCGATTGTTGCCGACTTGCTGTTCAATCACACGTTTGCCGCGGATGCTAATTTGACCATCTCGAGCCACAATCTCTAAGTCGTCTTTATCCAAACCGCTGACCAAAATCTCAATCACGTAGTGGTTGTTCTCAGTGTCGATATAGCGTCTGCTTTGTGTGCCAAAACCACTGTTGCTATTGCGCTGCATATGACGCATACGTGAATCAAATTCTTTGAATTGCCTGTCAATATCGTGCCAGAAGTTTGAGTTAAAACCTGGTGCACCAGGATAGTAAGGGTTAAAGTTGGCTTGCGCAGCGGTGACTGTGGCCATGCTAAGCACCAATGCCGGTATTACTTTATTCATACAACCCCCTGAAATTATTGATCAACCTATAAGACCAATTATAGGAACGATTGCAGGATTTTTCAAGCAACTATTAGGCTAATTTATCGTCGGCCACGTGATAGGTTGGATCCTCTAGAACATTAACCTCTACCAAGCCTCTGGCAGTCTTAAGCAGCATGCGACACTCTGGGCTTAGGTGCTTAAGATGTAGCACTTTTCCGGCTTTTTTGTAGCGCTCAGCCAGTTTATCGATGGCCTGAATGGCAGAGTGATCCATGACCCGCGAATTATCAAAGTCGACAAACACATTCTCCGGATCTTCTTTAGGGGTGAATAAAGCTTGGAAGTTGTGCGTATTGGCAAAAAATAGGGCGCCGTTCACTTGATAGGTTTTGATGCCGCTTTCCTCATCCATGATTTTTTTCGCATAGATTTGTTTGGCGTGTTGCCAGGCAAAGACGATGGCACTCATCAGCACACCAACGATCACCGCAATGGCCAGATCGGTGAAGACGGTGATCACTGCCACCGAAATACCCACGAAACTATCGGCCACGGGTACGCGTGAGATAAGGCGGAAGCTACACCATTCAAAGGTACCAATCACCACAATAAACATCACACCCACCAGGACTGCGATAGGAATTTGCTCAATGTACTCTGAGAACAGCAGGATAAAGCTCAGTAGAAAGCTACCCGCCACAAAGCCGGATAGACGGCCACGACCACCCGATTTCACATTGATAATACTTTGGCCGACCATGGCACAACCACCCATGCCACCAAAAAAACCGGTGACGGTATTGGCCAGTCCTTGGCCCACACTTTCTCGGTTAGGCTTACCAGTGGTCTCGGTGAGTTCGTCGATTAGGTTTAGTGTGAGTAGTGATTCAATCAAACCAATTAAGGCCAGGATCACACTATATGGCAGAATGATGTAGAGGGTTTCCAAGGTAAACGGCACCTCAGGAATGGCAAAGCTTGGTAGGGCGCCTTTGATCGAGGCCATGTCACCCACGGTCTTGGTATCCAAATCAAAGATAATGGCCACAGCTGAGCCAATTAAGATGGCAGCCAGTGTTGATGGAATGATATTGGTGACCTTAGGTAGATAATGAATAATGGCCATGGTCAGCAGGATTAAGCCGCCCATAATCATCAGTGCATCGCCACCAATCCAGCCAGTTGGGGTTTTGAAATGCTCCAGTTGCGCCAAGAAAATCACCATGGCTAAACCGTTTACAAAACCCAGAAATACCGGATGCGGCACCAGGCGAATAAACTTACCCAATTTAAACAGTCCAAAGATAATCTGCAGCACACCCATAAGAATCACTGCGGCAAATAGATACTGCACGCCGTGCTCTACCACTAGGGCTACCATCACCACCGCTAGCGCGCCAGTGGCACCTGAGATCATGCCTGGTCGGCCACCAAAGATAGAAGTAATCATGCCCACCATAAACGCCGCGTATAGACCCACCAATGGGTGCACATGGGCTACCAAGGCAAAAGCCACCGCTTCAGGCACCAAGGCCAGCGCAACGGTTAAACCAGATAAAAAATCATTCTTGGCGTTTCTAGGGACGTGTTTATGAATCAGTGAAAACATACTGCAAATTAATCAATAGGGAAAAAATTAAGCCTGAGACGGAATCACAGGGGTTGACGAGTTAACGTCAATATTTTGCGCACGATGACGCATCACATGATCCATCAAGGTGATGGCCAACATGGCCTCAGCAATTGGGGTGGCACGAATGCCTACACACGGGTCGTGACGACCTTTGGTAATCACTTCAATTGGTTTGCCATCTGCATCCACACTGTCAACCGGCAGGCGCAGACTTGAGGTTGGCTTAAGCGCAATTGAAACCACAATATCCTGTCCTGAGCTGATGCCACCTAAGGTGCCACCGGCATGGTTGGAGGTAAAGCCATTAGGGGTAATGGCATCACGATGCTCGGTGCCCAATTGTTCAACCGAATCAAAGCCGGCACCAATCTCCACACCCTTAACCGCATTAATACTCATCATTGAATGCGCAATTTCAGCATCTAGACGATCAAAGATCGGCTCACCCAATCCAGCAGGAACGCCGCTGGCTACTACGTTAACGCGAGCACCAACCGAGTCGCCTGATTTTCTCAGCGCATCCATATAATCTTCCATTTCCTTAACCTTGGAGGCATCAGGTGAGAAAAATGGATTGTTGTGTACTTCGTTCCAATCCAGTGCTTCGGTCTTAATTGGGCCCAGTTGAGATAGGTAACCACGAATCTCAATACCCAGGGTTTCTTTCAGATACTTTTTGGCAATACCGCCTGCAGCAACGCGCATGGCAGTTTCTCGCGCTGACGAACGACCGCCACCGCGGTAGTCTCTAAAGCCGTATTTTTGTGT
>CAZMJI010000055.1:0-7310 GCA_964566765.1 uncultured Piscirickettsiaceae bacterium | reverse complement strand
AAGACGGTATCGTTCTGGTTGACCAAGACAAATGTCGTGGTTGGAGAATGTGTGTTACCGGTTGCCCATACAAGAAGGTTTACTACAACTGGGAATCTGGCAAATCAGAGAAATGTATCGGTTGTTATCCGCGTATTGAGTCAGGCTTGCCAATGGCCTGTGCTGAGTCTTGCGTAGGACGTATCCGTTACGTCGGTGTGATGCTGTATGATGCCGATAAGATTGCTGATACCGCGTCTACGGTCAATGAGCAAAACCTATATCAAGAGCATCTAGACACCTTCCTAGATCCAAATGATCCAGCGGTGATTGCCCAGGCACTAGAAGATGGCGTGCCACAATCTTGGATTGATGCGGCGCAAAACTCGCCAGTTTATAAGATGGTGAAGGATTGGAAGATTGCCTTCCCAATTCACCCAGAGTACAGAACCCTGCCAATGATGTGGTATGTACCACCATTATCACCGGTTCAAAGCCAAATTGATAAAGGTTCGGTACCAACGTCAAACGGTGTGATTCCAACGGCTGACGCGGTTCGTTTCCCAGCTAAATACTTAGCCAACCTGTTTACTGCAGGTGACGAGCAGCCAATCATCAGTTCTATCTCCAAGCTATTGGCCATGCGTGCCCATCAACGCTTTAAGGCGGTTGAAGGTACTGATGGTGCTGATGTATTGGCAGATGCAGGTTTGAGTGTGGCTCAAGCTGAAGAGATGTATCGCTACTTAGGTCTGGCGAACTACGAAGATCGTTTCGTGATCCCAACCTCACATGAAGAGATGCGTCTTGAAGATCCGTATGGCTTCCAAGGTCAAAACGGCTTTACTGGTGGTAACAGCAGTTCACACGGTCCAGATGGCGGTAAGGGCTTCAGCCTATTCCCGGCACCACGTAAGAAAGCAGTGATTCCGGTAGAGATGATGCCGAGAAAGAAAGGTTAAGGAGAAAGTAATGCAAGTATTTAATGTTTTATCAAGACTACTCGATTACCCAGATGATGAGCTTATGAGCAATTTGGACGGGGTGATTGATTATGTCAAGACTTCCGATTCAATCGAAGAGAGCGAAAAGGAAACCATTATGGAGTTTATCTCGTGGATGAGGATTCACACCTCGACGGGTATGCAACAAACCTATGTGGAAACCTTTGACATGGTGCCGGAGCATGACCTGCATCTAACCCATCATATCTTCGGTGATGACAAGGGCAGAGGGCCGGCACTGATCGATCTGTCTGAGCACTTCAAAGGCGAAGGTCTAGAAGCCAAAGATGGTGAAATCCCAGACTTCTTGCCACTGATTTTGGAGTATGTATCGACCTTAGATGAATTCTCTTCCAGAGTGTTCTTGGGTGATGCTAAGAAGATCATCAAGGTGATAGCGGACAATTTAGAGGACGCCAAAAGTCCATACGCTAAATTGCTCAAAATTGTTGAAAAGCGCAGCTATCTAGCTGAAGCAGCATAAGGAGAAAGAGATGAGTTTAGATAACTTTTTATTCGGAGTCTATCCATACATAGCGGGCGTGGTGTTTATTCTAGGCAGCTGGATCCGTTTTGATCGTGAACAATACACCTGGAAGGCGGATTCTTCGCAACTATTGGCCAATGGCAATATGCGCTTAGCCTCTAACTTATTCCACGTGGGTATCATCGGTATCTTCTTTGGACATGCCGTGGGTATGCTACTGCCACACAGCTGGTGGCAGATGGTGGCTACCGATGTGCAACACCAATACATCGCCGCTTATGCGGGTGCGGTATTTGGTGGTATGGCGCTAATCGGTGCAGTAATGTTGTTTATTCGTCGCATGACCAATGAGCGCGTTAAAGCCGTGAGTCGCTTTAGAGACAATTTTGTGATCTTCTGGTTACTACTAACCGCAGCACTAGGTCTGGCAACCATTCCAGGTTCGCTACACCATGCGGCTGATGGCAATGTACAGACCATGTTGCAATTGGCCGAGTATGTGAAATCGATCGCCACCCTAAGCGTTGATCCAACACTACTAACGGCTGCTGGCGGTGAAGGTTATGTGGATGTGGATCACAGCTATAAGCGTCACATGTTGTTTGGTATGACCTTGTTCTTAATCTTCCCATTCACGCGTTTGGTACACGTTTGGTCAGTACCACTAACGTACTTGATGCGTCCGTATCAAATCGTTAGACGTAAGAGAACGAGAATTAATTAAGATTTTGCAAGATGTCTTACTATCAAAACGTTAAGAAAATGGAGGAAATGGGGGTTGATGATAACTACATCCAGGGTTGGATCGCGGGTTATCTTCAAAACCCAGAAATTGAAGAGCAGCGAATAACCCCGGCTTATGAGGCGGGCTATGAAGATGGCCAGGCAAAAACCGACGCCAACTTCGCTAATTATTGTTAATTTTTTTCACGCCAATGCAATCAATTGGCGTGAGTTTTATTGGAATATTTAAGAGATGAAGGTTAATAATAAAGAAATAGAATTGGACCCAGAAGGGTATCTAGTACATCCCGAGGATTGGGACCACGACGTCGCCCTTGAGCTGGCAAAAGCTGAAGACCTAACCTTAGACGACGATTATTGGAAAGTGTTTGATTTTATGCGCGAGTATTATGACGAGAATGGGGTTGCCCCTGATGTGCGTCATACCACCAAGCATATGACTGCAGATTTTGGCCTGGATAAAAAAGGCGCCAAGGCCAAATTGTTTACCATGTTCCCTTATGGCTATGTGAAACAAGCTTGTAAAGCCTCAGGCATGAGACGCCCTCGCGGCTGGAGCACAGGCTAAGTTGATTTTATCCGCCAGTTACTGGCGGGTAGAATGCCACTTCATCGCTGTTGTTTAACAGCAAATTGTCATCAGCCAACGCCTGGTTGACCGCACATAAAATATTATCAGGAAAGTGTTTGGCACCATGTTTGTCAATCAGCTGGCTGCGTAGTGCTGCCACCGTTATTTCCTGATTAATCTCCAGGTCTTCACCAGCACAATCAAGCGCCTCTTTTAATGAGGCAAAATACAAAATCTTCATCCGCCGATCTCCGCCATTTGTCGATTGCTAATGTTATCAATCACCGAGTTAAATTCGTGTTGTTGTGGTTTGTGATTGATGGCTTCAATAATCTTCTGTTTAATCGCTTCATCGCTTAAATCTGAGCGTACCAAATCTTTCAGTGAGATGGCGTCTTCTTGCCCCAGGCATAGAATCAGCTCACCTTTGGCGGTAAGCCTAACACGATTGCAGGTTTGGCAAAAGTGGTTAGAAACGGCGCTAATTACACCGACGCTAGACTTGGTATTATTAATCCGATAAGCACGGGCAGGACCATCAGTTTTCTTAGGTTGAATGGGGCTTAGTTGGCCTGGCAGGTGCGCTTCAATACGCGCCAGAATCTCAGCCTCACTCATATGCTGTGAGGAAGCCTCAATGCCAGCAGCGCCGATCGGCATGGTCTCAATAAAGCGAATATCAATGCCTTTGTCGATGGCAAAATCCAGCATCGATTCAATCTCATCATCATTCACCCCGCGCATCACCACCATGTTGATTTTAACCGGGTGCATGCCCGAGGCAATAGCCGCATCAATGCCATCAATCACCTCAGCCACCTCACCACCACGGGTGATTTGCTTAAAGCGCTCTGGCTGCAAGGAATCAATGGAGATATTAACCCGATTAATGCCATTTTCTTGTAATTTATGGGCAAATTTGCCCAGTAGATGGGCATTGGTTGATAGGGGTACATCAGTGATGCCTGGTGTTTGGCTAATCAGCTGAGCAATCTTGACAATACCGCGTCTAAGTAGCGGCTCTCCACCGGTTAGGCGTACTTTAGAGACGCCCATTTCGGCAAACAATCGAACAATGCGCTGGACATCTTCGTAGCTGAGAATATCCTCGCGTTTGCAATCCGGCACATGCTCATCATCGCGACAGTAAAAGCAGCGATAGTTACAATGCTCGGTAATCGAGATTCTTAAATAGTTAATCTCGCGACCAAATTTGTCAATCAGTTTAGCCATGATCTTCTAATGTCCAGTGACCAGACTTACCGCCCGATTTTTCCAGTAGTTGCAGCTCGGTGATACGCATAAAGCGATCCACCGCTTTACACATGTCGTAGATGGTCAACGCGGCAATACTGGCAGCGGTCAGCGCTTCCATCTCCACCCCAGTTTGCGCGTTTAATTTGGCCAATGTGGTGATTTGCACGCCGCCTTCAATAAAGTCAAAGTCCACGCTAACCTTGGATAGGTTGAGACTGTGACACATGGGAATCAAATGGTGCGTTTGCTTGGCGGCCATAATGCCGGCAACACGCGCAACCGCCAGCACATCGCCTTTTTTAAAATCGTTGTCTTTGATTTTTTGCAGGGTTTCTGGCTTCATCAGCACCTGGGCGCTGGCCTTGGCAATACGGGTGGTGGTTTCTTTGTCGGCCACATCCACCATGTTGGCTTGACCCTTGGCATCGATATGGGTTAATTCATCACTCATGATAGCATCTCATCTAAAAGGTAAAAGTTAAGCAGTTCGCCAGCTTCAAATTGACTCTGTTCTGGAATCTCCACCAGGCCATCGGCCCAAACCATGGATGACAGCACGTCAGAGCCTTGCTTCGGATATTGGCGCGCCACGGGTATGGCTTCGCTAATGTCCAGTTGCACGCGGACAAATTCTCGTCTGGGCTTGGGACGACGCCAGTCGAAGCCGGTTTTAACCTGGAACGGCACATTCAGATATTGGCGATTTCCCTGGACTTTTTTAATAAATGGTCGGGCAAACAGTAGGAATGTGACCATGGCAGAAACCGGATTTCCTGGTAGGCCAATAAAGGCAGTATTGCCCACCTTACCAAAGGCCAAAGGTTTGCCAGGTTTCATCTTAATACGCCATAAGTTCAATTCACCCAATTGTTCAACCGCGGGTTTAACATGATCCTCTTCGCCAACTGACACGCCGCCAGTGGTCATAATCAGATCGCATTGGTCTTGTAGTTGGTTTAGCGCCTCAACAGTCGCATCTAGAGTGTCTTCAATATTGCCCAAATTAATGATTTCGCAGCCCAAAGTGTTGAGCATGGCCACGAGTGAGTAGCGATTAGAGTTGTAGATTTGACCTGCTTGTAAGGGATTACCTGGCTCGACCAATTCGTCACCGGTAAAAAACACCCCAACCTTAATGGGATCAAACACTTTTAAGCGATCGACACCAACTGAAGCGGCTAGGGCGATGTGTTGGGGTTTGAGTTTTACCCCAGCTTGTAGAATCACCTCACCTGCTTGAATATCATTGCCCAAAGGGCGGATGTTTTCACCCAGGCTAATAGGACGATAAATCTCAATGGTGTCATCTGAGACCAGCTCGCATTCTTCTTGCATCACCACCGTATTGGCGCCTTCGGGCACGGGCGCACCGGTAAAAATACGCGCGGCACAACCTGGGGCAAGCGCTTGACCTTGGTGGCCAGCGGCAATGCGATCTGTCACCTCAAAGCCAAGTCCACCGGGTGTGTCAATCTGCTCTGGCTTGAGATGAATGGCATAACCATCCATGGCAGAGTTATCAAATCCAGGTACGTTGATACCAGAGCGGATGTCTTCAGCCAGTACAGCGCCCAGGGCTTGATCTAGCGCCACCTCAGTCTGGTGTGTGGTTACCTGTGCGGCATCGGTTAAGAAGCTGAGTGCTTCAGCGGTTGAAAGCAGCGGTTGAACAACTTGGTCACAACCACAATCGACGTCTTGATTATTCATAAGTGATTACCGCTGGTTTGCGCTTAAAAAATACGATTTTGATTGTATCATATACCCATCTATTTATTGACAACATACCCGCATGAATCCTATTAGTAAAGCCGACCTCAGCGCTGTCATTTTAGCAGGGGGTAGAGCCAGCCGCATGCAAGGACAAGACAAAGGCTTGATTTTATTCAATCATAAGCCACTGATTGCTCATGTACTTGATGTTGTGAAACCTAAGGTGAACAGTATATGGATAAGTGCCAACCGCAACCTTGATGCGTATCAAGCCTTTGGTCAAGTTATTAGCGATGAATTGGCAGATTATCAGGGGCCGTTGGCGGGTATTGCTGCAGCACTAAATTGCACCAAGCAAGCCTATCTATTGATCCTGCCTTGTGACGGCCCCTATGTGCAAGACCTGTTATTGGATAGATTGATACAGGCCATGGTTGAGAGTCAGGCTCAAGCCTGCGTAGCCACGGAAAATGACAATCTGCATCCAACCTTTGCGTTGATTCATACTAGTATGGGCCCAGCACTCACAAGGTATCTGGCCTCAGGTCAGCGTCAATTGCGTCGCTTCTTTTTAGACAATCAGGCGGCTTTGGTGGACTTTTCTGACCATCCAGAGCTGTTTATTAATTTGAATTCACCCGAGGACTTTAAGACCAACGCTTAGCCGCATCCTCGTCGCTGTCTTTGGCCTCAACCCAGTGACTTTGGGTTTGGGTATGCTCTTTCTTCCAAAATGGCGCCTGGGTTTTTAAATAATCCATAATAAATTCACAAGACTCAAACGCGGCCTTGCGGTGTTTACTGGTGGTGACAACCAGTACGATTTGCGCGTTGATATCCAGTGTGCCTACCCGATGAATAATGGTGATGTTGCCCAGTGGCCAGCGATCTTGTGCCTGCTTGGCAATGTCTTCTAGGGCTTTCTCCGTCATCCCCGGGTAATGTTCCAAGGTCATCTGCCGAATTGGTGTGTCCTCTAGGTCGCGTACTGTGCCCACAAAAGAAACCACTGCACCAATATTGTTATCCGCTGCTCTGGCCAGGCTGACTTCCTGAGAGAGGTCGAAATCCTCTTGTTGTACGCTGATTTTATTCATGTGAGTCATTATAAAACATCTATTGTGATTTGCACTGCAGTAAGTATTTTTTATTATACGATTCTTATATTAGAAAAAAACCATGTATAATTAACCGCATAGTTGCTTCCAAGGATGGAGGCAAACAAAGAACATAGACGTTTATCTAAGACTCAATCACTATTGGGGAATTAGGTAAACGTTTTTTTTCGTCAGTTTAAAGTTGGACTGTACTTGGTATTGAGGCCAGTATCTGTTTGTTACTCAGGTAGCAAAACGGATGCTGGCCTTTTTTGTTGATAACTTTTAATAAGGAAGTTGAGTATGAAAAAGTTAGTATTAATTGGTTCAGGTATGAGTGCAATGAAAGTGGTGGACGAGGTATTGAAGATCGACCCACTGATGTATCAAATTACCATTATTGGAGAAGAGCGGGTATTGCCCTATAACCGCATTATGCTCTCACCGGTATTAGCAGG
>CAZMJI010000054.1:0-7334 GCA_964566765.1 uncultured Piscirickettsiaceae bacterium | reverse complement strand
CTGTGTGATAACGCACACCAGGAAGGTCCTTAACACGACCACCGCGAATTAGAATTACTGAGTGCTCTTGTAGGTTGTGACCTTCACCGCCGATGTAAGTCGTTACTTCAGCTGAGTTTGTTAGGCGCACACGAGCTACTTTACGTAGTGCTGAGTTAGGCTTCTTAGGGGTTGTTGTGTAAACACGAGTACAAACGCCGCGTTTTTGTGGGCAGCTGTCTAGTGCTGGTACATCACTCTTTGAAACCTTCTTCTGGCGTGGTTTACGTACCAATTGGTTAACCGTTGACATAAATCAATATCTCCAATAATTCTAATAAATTTAACGTATAAGCTATCGACCCAACTTTCACCGGGCGACAAAAGATGGGAATTATACGCTAGTGGGAGAGCCGATGTCAACCGGATTTTTCGCTATTTTTAAGTAGTTTTTGCAATAAGAAATCGCTGGCTCGATCCAGCATCTCAAATACCTGATCAAAGCCGCCTTCAAAGTAAGGATCGGGCACACTTTTGCCATTATTCTCAGGAATGTTATCCAGCATCAGTGAGAGCTTATGAGTATGCTCTGCTGGACAGATGCGCCTTAAGTCCTCTAGATTAGAGGCATCCATGGCAAAGATATGGTCATAGTGATAGAAGTCACTCTCATGCACCTGGCGAGCGCGTTGGCTGGACAGGTTAACACCAAATTTGCTGGCACTTTGTTGTGAGCGTGTGTCTGGCGCCTTGCCGATATGATAGGCATGGGTGCCTGCCGAGTCAATCTCGAACAGATCTTGCACACCATGTTTGGCCACCTGATCCACAAAGGTACCTTCGGCGGTTGGTGAGCGACAAATGTTACCCATACAAACAAATAAAATTTTGATCTTTTCCTTACTCATGCGAATCCAAAGCCGATAAAATCAACTCATTATAAGAACATCGCCACACAAAGTCTATGTCAAATACGCTGATTCAAACTGCCAAAGAGGTTATTAGCCTAGAAGCGCAAGAACTGTCTGCGCTAGCCGAGCGCATTGATCAGCAATTTGTCAGTGCTTGTGAGCTAATTCAAAACACCTCAGGCAAGGTGGTGGTATTGGGCATGGGCAAATCAGGTCATATTGGCAATAAAATTGCCGCCACTTTGGCTTCGACTGGTACCCCGGCGTTTGCCGTACACCCGGGTGAGGCTGGTCATGGCGATCTGGGCATGATCGAGGGTGACGATGTGGTGATTGCCATCTCTTATTCAGGCGAGTCCGACGAGATCATGACCTTGGTGCCGGTAATCCAGCGCCTAGGCGTGAAGATGATTGGCATGACTGGCAAGCCTAACTCATCGATCGGTCGCGCCTGTGATGTACATTTAGATGTCAGTGTGTCGCGTGAGGCTTGCCCGCACAACTTGGCACCGACTTCGTCAACCACCGTAACCCTGGCCATGGGTGATGCGATTGCCGTGAGTCTACTCACTGACACAGGTTTTAGTCCGGATGACTTTGCCCGTTCGCACCCCTCAGGCGCTCTGGGCAGACGTCTACTGACTTATGTGAGAGATGTGATGAAAGGCGGCAATGATGTGCCACAAGTTGCGCCGGGCACCAAACTACTGGATGCCTTACTGGTGATGAGTCAAAAAGCCCTAGGTATGGTCTTGGTGACCGACAAGGGAAAACTACTGGGCATCTTTACCGATGGTGACTTAAGACGTACCTTGGAGATGCATCCTGATATTAGCGCGCTGAGCATCGATGAAGTAATGACGGCTAACTGCAAAGCCATTTCGGCCGATAAGCCGGCCGTGGTTGCGGTGCAAATCATGGATGAGTTTAATCTCAATGCCTTGCCGGTGGTGAATGAGAGCAATCAAGTGGTTGGTGCGATTAATACGCATACCTTAATGCAAGCCAAGATTATCTAGCCGATTAGGCGCTCAATACCCCACCACAGTCCAATCACCGCGATCAGAATCGAGATCGGCATAACCGCCCACTGGCGATAATTCACCCCAATAGTGCGCAAGAGCATCAGTGGCAACACGGTTAACACCACCACCAAAACTTGCGCCAATTCCACGCCAATGTTAAAGCTAATCAGCGTGGTGAAAAAATCACGCTCAATCATCTCAAACTCTCTGAGCATACTGGCAAAACCCAGACCATGTACCAGGCCAAAGACAAACACCCATAAGGTTTTACGCTTGAGCACAAAACGCGGACTTAAATTCTCCAGGGCCACATAAGCAATAGAAAAAGCAATCAATGGCTCAACAACTCTAGCCGAGATATTGACCAAATCCGCAGCAGCCAAGCCTAGGGTCAAGGTGTGCGCCACGGTAAAAGTCAGTGTGAGTAGTAGCAGGTTTCTAAACACCAGGGAAGACAGCGCCATACCCACAATAAACAGAATATGGTCCCAACCCAGTGGAATCACATGGTCAAAGCCAATGCCAACAAACTGGCCCACTTGTGACAACACGTCTTGTTGTGGCGCTTGAGCCAGTTCAATCGACTCACTGGCAGCGCCTTCTCTGAGCCAAGTCCACTGATGCCAGTTATACGAATCGGCCTGGTAGATCTGCCAACGCAATGCGCTGTCACCATAGCGCTTGACATATTGCCAATTGAACTGGCTCGGCCAACGTTTAAACTGCGCCTCGTACACCAGTCGAGTTTTACGCGGACGCTTTTTATAGCCAACAATATCAATCTCTACCTGGGTCAAACCCAGTGGTACAGATTGACCATCTAGCTTTAGCTCGAAGCCTTTTTGAAACGCAGCCGAGAAGTCATCAAAGCGCTGACGCAATGCGCCAGGCTCTAAGGCGCGAAGCTCATCGTAGTAATCGGAACTTGGGGCGTCCTGGGTATTTTTATACTGGGTGCCAATATCACTCATGGCCGCCTCTAGGCTCAGTTCAATCGCCACTTCAACTCGGTAGTCCGAGAAAAACGACACCTCAACCAAAGCCGGCTTAACCACATCAGCCTTGGCGGATCCTAATAGCAACAGCAGTAAGAAAAACAAACGCTTCATAACGAAAAAACCCCGACTAGCGGGGTTTTGTGAGTGAGTAATTTGGGTTAGATCAACTCACCAGCGTAGTTTTCAATACCTGGATTGTCCTTCACGCCTTTAATGGTTGGATGATTGACCTTGGTTAGGTTTAGATGCTTTTGCTTGCGCAGATAGTCTGCGGCCACATCCCACATCAATCGACCATTACCAATAGAGCCCACTTGCGCCCAACCAGACACCTTGTAGCTCTTGTTTGGATCGACTGGCGTACCAGCATCATCTTTCATCTCGGAGATACGTGAACCCAAGCTTGCAGCCGGATCAATGGTGTAATCTAAGCCACCCATGCGCACCATATCACCACCCGATTGTAGGTATGGATCTTGTACAAATAGGTTCTCAGCAATGCCCTCTAGCACGTCTTTCAATTGTGCACCAGTCATCTCTGAGACATAAGTCTCGCCATAAGTCATCGAGGTGTTGGTCATCAAGTCTTCCATGGTCACATCATGGCCTGCTGGTACTGACGTGCCCCAACGCACGCCGGCTGACATAGCGAAGTCCGCATCATGCTCTTCACGCAGTGAGTTCACCAGCACCTGGTCCCAGGTACCCATAAAGTTACCACGACGGTATAGCGTCTGCTCGGTGGTACATAGCTTCTCAGTTAGGATCTCATCATAAGTCTTGCCTAGGCGCGAGGCATTATTTGACATCTCTGAGCTACGTGCTTCCACCACGGCCTTGTCGTACTTAGTACCACGCATCTGGTTAATAAACGACACCATCTGTGGGTCAGGCTTAATAAAGTCGGTGATAATCGGCAACATCTTATAGTTGTAGCCCACCACCTTGTGGCCTTTAATTTCTAAGTCCATCACGCCAATATATTTGCCTGAACAACCGGCATTGGTCACAATCGTGGTGCCGCCTGCGTTTTTCACCTCAACAGGCTTTGGCATACCGTCATGCGTATGACCACCAAAAATCGCATCAATACCAACCACGCGTGAGGCCATCTTAATGTCCACGTCCATGCCGTTGTGTGAAACTACAATCACCGCATCTGGCTTCTCATTGGCACGAATATCCGCCACCAGCTCGCTCATTTCATCCTCACGCAGACCAAATGACCAGTCTGGGAAGAAGTATTTCTGCGGGTTGGCGTTCGAGGTTCTTGGGAAAGCTTGACCAATCACCGCAATACGATGACCGCCCACATTCTTAATCACATAAGGCTTAAATGGCATGGACTCATCTTCATCATACAGGCCGTTTCCATCATACTTCTCAGTCATGGCGATATACTCATCACCCATCAGTGCGTCTTCTAAGATGCGTACGTTTTGACCCAGGAAATCACCCTTGAAGAAGCCCACGTTTTTCAGTGTTTCTTCTTCCTTATAAGTAAACTCCCAGTGACCTACCATCACATCCACACCCAGGATGTTGCAAGCCTCAACCATATCCGCACCACGCGTCCATAATGAGGTACCTGAACCCTGCCAAGTATCACCACCGTCAACCGTTAGTGTGTTTTGTACGCCGCCAGCACTCTCTCTTAGCGAGTCTAGAACCGTTTTAACCTGCGCAAAACCACCGGTCTTACCGTATTTGGCTGCCAAGTCTTCAAAGTTGTTATAAGTAAAGGCATAAGCCTCAGGAGAGCCCGGTTTAATGCCGAGTTGCTTTAATAGATTGTTACCTACCACGTGTGGCAGCTTGCCAAAGGTATCGCCCAAGCCTAGATTAACATTTGGCTCACGGAAGTAGTTTGGCAATAGATTGCCGTGTGCATCGGTGATGTGCAAAATACGCGCATTACCGGTTTTTGGCACCTCGTACATATTCTCTTGCGAGGCTAATTTTGCTGAATCATTACCACCACAACCACTAATCAAACCGGCTGCTGAACCAGCGCCCAAAACTTTAATAAATTCTCTACGTGTTAACGCCATTTACTCTCCCCTTGTTTTTCCAATAAGAGACATCAATAACCTGATGCCAAATGTGTTTATTGTACACAGCTGGGTTTTTTAGAGGGCAAAAAAAGACCATTCAAACCGTGTGTCTATAGGCTGAATCACCTTTGACGAACAAAGCGCTTATAATAGGCGCATGAAGTTATCCGAACTCCTTAAGGACATTATCCAAACCGATCTTGATGTTGAGGTTAAAGGCTTGTGTCTGCATGCCTCACAAGTTCAGCCAGGCGATGTGTTTATTGCTCTACAAGGTCAGAGCGCTCATGGCGTCGACTATCTGGATCAGGCTATTAACAATGGCGCAGTCGCCGTTTTGCTTGACTCTCAAACCATTGAAGCCAGCATTCCCAGTATTGGTATAGATCAACTGGCGCAATACCTGCCAACGCTGGCCAAACGCTATTATGCCAATGCCACTCAAGTTGAGATCATTGGCATTACCGGTACCAATGGCAAAACCTCAACGGCCTACTTTATCACCCAATTGCTCACCAATTTGGGGGTAAATTGCGCAACGATTGGCACCCTGGGTATTGAGAAAAGTAATCTGACCTCAATCCACACCACGCCCGATCTCATTACCTTGTATCGGGCCCTGGACAGCTATCATCAGCAAGGCATCAGCCACGCGGTCTTAGAAGTGTCATCACACGCCTTGGATCAGAACAGAATTGCAGGACTTAATGTGGTCTATGCAGTGTTTACCAACCTGACACAAGACCATCTAGACTATCACCAAGACCTGGGGAGCTACCAAAGCGCCAAAGCCAAACTGTTTACTCGGGACAGTGTTAAGCATGTCATTCTCAACCAAGCAGATGATTATGCACAGACCTTGTCTAATCTGGCATCTGGCAAAGCACAGCATCACTACCACACAGATGAGTTTGAGCTAGCACAAGCCAACGAGCATGGGTTTTTAATGCAATGGGCTGGCTGGGTGTTTGAGCTACCTCTATTAGGACAATTTAATCTGGCCAACGTTTTGGCCAGTGTTAAAACCGCACAAGCGATGGGCTTTGAGCTATCCAGAATTGTGCCACAGCTGACCAAATTAATCCCACCACCAGGACGTATGCAGCAGATCAACCAACACTCTATTTGGGTGGATTATGCACACACACCCGATGCGATCAAACAGGCCATCTTAACCCTGAGATCACATTTTCCAGATAGGCGTATTCGTCTAATCTTTGGTTGCGGCGGTGAGCGCGATCAAGACAAACGCGCGCAGATGGGCAAGATTGCCACCACACTGGCCGACAGTGTGGTTCTAACCAACGACAATCCGCGTGGTGAAGACCCGGAGGCGATTATTGCCGATATTCAAAAGGGCATTGCCGAAGAGCTGCAAGCTGAAGTGATTCTGGATCGTCAGTTGGCGATTGAAAACACCGTCCGCACTTTAAAAGAGGATGAGTGTCTACTCATTGCTGGCAAAGGCCATGAAACCACACAGGTGTTTGCAGACCGCGTCCTTGAATTCTCCGACATTGAGATTGCTAAGCATGCTGCACACTGATACTCACACACTTTGCCATCTGCTTAACCTCTCGACTGACGGGGTGACTAATACTGCTTTCTCAGGTGTGGGCACCGATACCCGAGACGATCTAAGTGGCCAGCTGTTTGTCGCATTAACGGGTGAGAACTTTAATGGCGCAGATTTTATCGACGCAGCAGAAGCCGCCGGTGCGGTGGCGGCCATTACCAATAAGCCCGTTAACAGCACCCTACCAACCCTGGTGGTGCCGGACACCTTAGTAGCGCTAACAACCTTGGCACAATACCACCTGCAGCAAATCAAACCTATGGTGATTGGCATTACTGGCAGTAATGGCAAAACCACGGTTAAAAATCTGCTAA
This sequence comes from uncultured Piscirickettsiaceae bacterium, assembly GCA_964566765.1. Taxonomy (GTDB): domain Bacteria; phylum Pseudomonadota; class Gammaproteobacteria; order PS1; family Pseudothioglobaceae; genus Thioglobus_B. The sequence continues at coordinate 477 of CAZMJI010000054.1, read as the reverse complement.
ATAATATTTTAAGCCTACAAGCGCCAACCTTGGCCACGCGCGGCAATCTCAACAATCATATTGGCGTGCCACTGACCCTGCTTGAACTAGAAGATCAGCACCAATATGCCATTGTTGAGATGGGTGCTAACCACCTGGGTGAAATTGCCCATCTGCGAGCCATTGCCAAGCCAGACATTGCCCTGGTCACCAACACCGGTGATGCGCATATTGGTGAGTTTGGCGGTTTTGATAACTTGGTGAGGGCCAAAGGCGAGATCTACTCAGACCATAGCCAGAATATTGTGAATACACAAACCACATTTACCGGAGATCTTAGCTTTGGCGACGACGGTGATGTGTTTGCCAGTGATATTGATGGCAATCGGTTTCAACTGCATATTGGCAATCAATCTGTTCAAGTGACTCTACAGCTGATTGGTCGACACAATATTGATAATGCCTTGGCTGCTAGCGCCTGCGCCCACGCACTGGGCT
>CAZMJI010000053.1:3644-7404 GCA_964566765.1 uncultured Piscirickettsiaceae bacterium | reverse complement strand
AGAACGATCAAACCTGGCTTCTAGTAGTGCAGTGAAAATTTGATTCACCGTATCCAGGGTTTTAAATTCTTCGCCGTCGGGCAAAATCACCTCAGCTACTTGGTAGTCGCCCAGTAAGGCTTTAACTTGGTCTAGATACAGCGGTGCCACCGTGGTATTGGTAACAATCATCACCTGTTTGCCGTGAATATGTGGCGTGATCAACTCAGCCTTAGACAAGAGATCCTGGCCAATATAAATGGGATACGACTTATCTCCTAGATCTAGCTCAAGCGTTCTCATTAGGCGTACTCTCTGGTTTCACCCTCGCCAGCCACATTGTCGACACAACGGCCACACAGCTCTGGATGCTCGCTATTCTCGCCGATGTCGGCGCGGTGGTGCCAGCAGCGCACACACTTCTGGTGCTCACTCTTGCTCACTTGGATGCGAATACTATCAGACACTTCTAGCACATCAGATGGCGCTTCAGACAGCGGGTGAATGCGCGCATAAGAGGTAATAAACACAAAACGCAGCTCGTCGCCCAATTGCGCAAGCGATTGATGTGTGCTCTCATCACAGTAAATATCTACCTCTGCATCTAATGAAGAACCAATCACCTTATCACTGCGCATCTGCTCCATGGCCTTGCGAATGTGCGGCGCCAGCTCACGCGCAGTTTCAATCGAATCGTTGGTATAGCCAGCTGCTAGACCTTCATACCACTCGCTTAAGAACACACTGTCATCGCGCTCGCCCGGCAAGTGCTGCCAGATCTCTTCCGCCGTGTAAGACAACACCGGTGACAACCAGCGTACCATGGCCTCACTCAAGTGATACAGCGCAGTCTGTGCCGAGCGTCTGGCACGCGAGTCTTCTTGCGTGGTGTATTGACGATCCTTAATAATATCCAGGTAGAAGCCGCCCAAGTCATTGGTACAGAAATTCAGCACCAACTGCACCACGTTGTGGAAGTGGTAGTTTTCATAACTCTCGATAATCTGCGCTTGCAGGTCTGCGGTTTTCGCCACCATCCATTTATCCAAATCCAACAATTGCTCGGTTGGCAACAGGTCTTTGGCCGGATCAAAACCAGCAGTATTGGCCAGCATAAAGCGCATGGTATTGCGAATGCGTCGATACGAGTCAGCACCACGCTTTAAGATCTCGTCTGATACCGTCATCTCACCGGTGTAGTCGGTTGAAGCAATCCACAGGCGTAGGATATCTGCACCCAGAGAATTCACCACTTTTTGTGGTGGAATCACATTACCGAGTGACTTACTCATCTTGTGGCCGTTCTGGTCCACGGTAAAACCGTGTGTTAATACTTGTTTGTACGGTGCTTTGCCATTGATGGCACAAGATGACAGGATTGATGACTGGAACCAGCCTCGATGCTGATCTGAGCCCTCTAGGTATAGATCCGCCACGTCATCTAACTCGTCACGCGCACCTAAGACGGCATAATGACTAACGCCCGAATCAAACCAAACATCCAAGGTGTCTTGGGTCTTGTCGTAATCCGCTGCTTCCTCACCCAGCACCTCTTCAGTCGCTAGGTTAAACCAGGCCTCAATACCGCCAGCTTCAATCTTGTTGGCCACGGTGTCGAAAATCTCCAAGGTTTTTGGATGCATCTCACCGGTTTGCTTATGCGTGAAAATGGTGATTGGCACACCCCAGAAGCGTTGACGAGAAATACACCAATCTGGGCGATTCTCCACCATCAACTCAATACGTTTCTGACCCCAGTCTGGAATCCACTGTACATCTTTAATTTCGCGATTAACATTGTCTCTTAAGCCGTTTTGTGTCATTGACACAAACCACTGCGGTGTGGCTCTAAAGATCACCGGCGTTTTATGGCGCCAACAATGTGGATAAGAGTGCTCTAGCGGCTCATGCTTTAGTAGTGCATGGTTATTCTCAAGAATCTCAATCACGCTGGCATTGGCTTTAAAGATAAACTGACCTGCCAATTGCTCAACATTGTCAAAAAAGACACCGCGGCCATCCACTGGACAGTCTACCGGTAGGTTGTATTGCTGGCCCACCACAAAGTCTTCCTGACCATGCGCCGGCGCGGTATGAACGGCGCCGGTACCCGCATCCAGGGTCACGTGATCACCTAAAATAATCGGCACTTCTTTATCGTAGAATGGGTGCTTAGCTCTTAAGCCTTCTAGCTGAGCACCAGTGACCGTCTGTTCTAAAATGTCAGCCTCAACACCATAACGCGATAAGGCATCTTCGGCCAAATCTTGCGCCAAAATCAAACACTCTGAACCAATATCGGCCAACACATAAGTGAATTCAGGGTGTAGGGCCACCGCCTCGTTGGCTGGCAGTGTCCATGGCGTGGTGGTCCAAATCACCGCTGATACCGGCTTATCCGTCGCAAACAGAGTGTTGTCGGTTAGGGTGAATTTAACGTCAATGGCTTCAGAGCGCTTGTCTTTGTACTCAACTTCAGCTTCAGCCAAGGCCGAACCACATTCCGTACACCAATGCACGGGCTTGTAGCCTTTGGCGATATGACCATTTTCAACAATCTTACCCAATGCGCGAACAATGTCGGCTTCGTATTTAAAATCTTTGGTCAGATAAGGCTTATCCCAATCGCCCAAAATACCCAAACGCTGGAAATCTTGTTTTTGTTTGGCAACTTGTGTGTCGGCGTAACTGCGGCAGGCTTTTCTAAAGCTGTCGGCATCAATCTTTACCCCAACCTTGCCTTTTTTCTTCTCAACATTTAGCTCAATGGGCAAACCATGACAGTCCCAACCCGGTACGTACGGCGCATCAAAACCAGATAAGCCTTTGGATTTAATAATGATGTCCTTCAGTACCTTGTTAACCGCATGACCAATATGAATGTCGCCGTTGGCATACGGTGGTCCATCATGTAAGGTAAAAGTTGGCTTACCTTTGTTCTTTTCGCGGATCTTGGCGTATAGGTCATCACTTTGCCACTGCTTCAAAAAGTTGGGCTCACGACCAGCCAAGTTAGCCTTCATGGCGAATTTGGTTTGTGGTAGATTTAGGCTAGATTTGTAATCGGACATTAGCGCGCTAATTAAACGAAATTAAAAGCGCCATTATACTTGATAGGATGGGGTTTTTGCACTCGATCAGCTCAAGACTTAGAGCGCTGTTTGGCAGTATATAGTCTGATCAAAATGCCCACTAAAAAGGAAAGTACCATAAAGGCAATTCCACTGAAAAACACCCCGTCGGCGTTCAACTCATTTAGCGGCATTTTGTCAGAGGGAGAGAATTAGCTTTTAAACTTTTTGGCAATCGCAAAACCAATGAAAACAACAATGGCAATTACCACGGTCATCATGCTTGCGTAAAAAACTGGATCTGTGTTTAACTCATTCATTTCCATGTTGAAGCCCCTTATTAATTGATCACTATGGGTATTCTAACAATAAAATTATGGGTTTAATTGATTTGCATCAAGTTTCCATAAAAAACCCTGAATCCATAGAGTTTTGAGCTACAGATCGACGGATTTTTTCAGTAGACCAACCTGACCAGGCTTGAGATAGGTGTGCTGATTCGCCCTCAAATTGTCCGGCAGACGAATCTCGCCAAAACGCACTCGAATCAGACGTGATACTTGGAATCCTAAGGCTTCCCACAAGCGTCTAACCTCACGCTTTCGCCCTTCTCTGATCACCACTTTATACCAACGGTTGGCGCCTTCGCCACCACCTGGGGTGACCCGCTCAAACTTGGCAAAACCATCTTCCAATTCCAAGCCTTGGGT
>CAZMJI010000053.1:0-3544 GCA_964566765.1 uncultured Piscirickettsiaceae bacterium | reverse complement strand
TCGGATTGATGAAAGCGCATTAGATCAACCTTATTACCGTCAATCGTCACTTTGTCTTCCAAACTGGCTTTATCGCCCAACTGAGCAGTTTTGTTGTTGAGCTGGACACGGCCTTCACTAATGAGTTTTTCAACACCGCGACGCGAACCGTAGCCGGCATTGGCAATGAGTTTTTGTAGACGCTCCATGGCTCTAGTAGATAATGCCCATGCTGTCACGCACTTCACGCATGGTTTCTTTGGCCACGCTACGGGCTTTTTCGCTGCCCTCAAAGATAATCTGCTTGATCAGATCCGGATCTTTTTGATAGCTGGCAATGCGCTCTTGCATCGGTTCAAGCTCAGCAACCATCGCATCGATAACCGGTTGCTTACAAGCCACACAACCCATCTTAGCGCCAGTACAACCATCCACTACCCAATCGCAGGTCTCTTGATCTGAGTACACCTCATGCAACTGCCAAACTGGGCACTTATTCGGATCGCCTGGATCGGTTAGCTTAACACGCGCTGGATCAGTTGGCATGCGTTTAATCTTGGTTTCCACGGTGTTTGCGTCATCACGCAGGGAGATGGTGTTGTTGTAAGATTTAGACATCTTTTGACCATCCAAACCTGGCATTTTAGAGGCTTTGGTCAGTAGCGATTCTGGCTCAGGCAGAATAATCTTACCCACGCCTTCAATATAGCCCGATAGACGCTCACGATCACCCAGGGTGATGTTTTGTTGATCATTAAGTAGGGCTTGTGCCTTAACCAAGGCTTCATCATCGCCGGTTTCCTGATAGGCTTTTCTAAGACTGCGGTATAACTTGGCCTGCTTCTTGCCCATCTTGGCAATTGCAGCTTCAGCCTTTTCTTCAAAGTCGGCTTCACGACCATAAATATAGTTAAAGCGTCTGGCCACCTCACGGGTTAACTCCACATGTGCCACCTGATCCTCACCCACTGGCACCAAGCCTGCTTTATAGATCAAAATATCTGCGCTTTGTAGTAGTGGATAACCTAGGAAGCCATAAGTCGATAAATCCTTGGTTTTTAGCTTTTCTTGCTGGTCTTTGTACGACGGTACACGCTCCAACCAACTCAGTGGTGTGGTCATCGACAGCAGTAGGTGCAACTCTGCATGCTCAGGCACTTTGGATTGCACAAAAATGGTGGACGTATTGGGATTAATGCCCGCTGCCAACCAGTCAATCACCATCTCATAGACATTTGACTCTAGGTCAATTTTGTCGGAATAATGCGTGGTAAACGCATGCCAATCGGCCACAAAGAAATAAGAATCGTATTCGTTTTGCAGATCTAGCCAGTTTTTCAGCACACCATGATAGTGGCCCAAATGTAGCTGACCGGTGGGTCGCATGCCTGATAAAACGCGGTTGTCTTGCATAAATAAATCGATTAATAAACCAAAAGGCTATTATACCTACTGCGCTGGGCTTTAGTCTGCTTGTGTTTGCGCGTAGATCTGCAGTCCTTCCAGCACCAAATGCGGTTTAATCACCAGTGCATGCGGCAAGTGTAGTGCTAAGAGTTTGGCATCACCCCCGGTCAGTAGGATTTGCAAATTGGGATAAGTGTGCAAGTATTGCTCAACACGGGCACGCAGCGTATCAATCAGCATACAACTGGTGCCGCTGACCCAGGCGTCACTGGTATTGTCTGTTAGTGGCTTGAGCAAGAAGGTTTTCTCACCGCCGGCAAATTTCTCAAAACTGTGTTGTAAAGCATTCAGCCCCGGCATAATCAACCCGCCTTGATGTTCGCCCGTGGCTAATACCACATCAAAGGTCAGTGCACTACCCGCATCAATCACCAGTAAATCCTCACCAGGATATTGATCCAAAGCGCCAATCATCGCCAAAAAGCGGTCAACACCTAAGGCCTCAGGCTTAGCATAAGCTGATTGAAACTGGCCTAATTGTGCTTGAGAGGTGACAAATTGAGCCTGATCCAAACCTTGGAGTAGCGAGGCATCGCCCACACAACTGACCCAAATGTGCTCGGCTTTAGGCAGTAAATCGAGCCTAAATGCGTGATTAGGAGATTGCTCGTAGTGCCCATCTAAGCTCCACTTCACTGCACTATTACCTAGATCAATAAGTAAGTCACGCATTGCCAATCCTATGAGTGGTTAACTCGAGTTAATTGGGCGTCACCCACCTTAATCTCGCCATCTTTATGCGCCACTTCCATGGTGGCCAAGCACAGATGTTTGTCATTCACTGCCACGCAACGCACCACCAGGCCAGAAGCCTTGGCTGATTTGGATTCTGCTGCAAGTAGTTGATCACCTACTTGCAACTCAGCATTCGATTCAAATGCGTATAAGCGTCGTTTAGCCTCGCCCAGATAATGCAAGCGCGCCACCACCTCTTGTCCTGGATAGCAACCCTTGGTAAAACTAACACCCAGGCCGTCAATATCCAAATTCAGCATCTGCGGCACAAATTTTTCAGAGGTTTCTAAGCTCACCTCAGGCAGACCAGTCTCGATACAAGCCAATTCCCAAGCTTGCTTGCTTGACAGATCAATACCACTAATATCATCGGTCAGTGCCACAGACTGACGGTCATTGAGCTGATAAGCATTATCCTGCGCTTCATCAATCAGACCCAATTGATGGGTGGCATCACTCATATCCTCAATCTCCACCTGCGACATCAGCTTAAACATGGTGAGTCGCTGCACAATCAGTGACTTTAAATCGTCTGGAAACGATAGATAGTAATCCTCATCCCTTCTCATCACCCAAAATAGTGCAATGATTTTACCTTGGTGCTGGCAATAGGCATTAAGTTGCACAACACCCTCTTCTAGCGCATTAATATCGTTAGAGAGTTGATTATGTAAAAACTCTTTGGTATCTGGGCCGCTAAGTTTTAATAAAGTGCGATTTTCAAGCTGAACGATCATGGTGTTGCCATATATTTAAAGTCTATTATTTTAATCGATTGTATTTACCCGACCATTTTCTTTGGGCGAAAAAAAACCCTAGACCGAAGTCCAGGGTTTTCGACTTAAACTAAGTTTAAGCTATTTTCTCGATAAGATTAGAACTTAACTGAGATGTCAGCTTCAAAAGTAGTTGTGTTAGTCATAGCAGTACCGTTAGCTACTTCAGCAGTATCAGCATCTGTGTAAGTTAGTGCAAGAGTAGCACCTGAAGCTAGAGGACGCTTGATGTCGATCTGTGTAAAGTCAGCATCTTGGTAACCAGATTCTGCTTTTAGAGAACCGGCTTTAACTGTAACAGTGTTACCAGCAGCTTTCATTTGAGCAGAAAGTTGTTGAACGCCGTTTGTGTTAGAGCGCTGAACACCAGAAGTCGCCATTTCAACCGCGAAGATTGAAGAGTCGTCCTCAGTTACTAGAGTTGCAGCATCATCAGCATCGATCCAAGCATAACCTACAGTTACACCGTTAAGGTCTTTAGTAATTTGACCAAAAGTAACATCAGCGTTAGCTGTGTCTGAGTTTAGGTGGTCTAGACGAACACCAAAACCAGCTACGTCACCCGCAATACCAACAGCGCTATAAAC
>CAZMJI010000052.1:0-7444 GCA_964566765.1 uncultured Piscirickettsiaceae bacterium | reverse complement strand
TCGAAACCCATTGGTGAACCCAGGGCAAAATACGTGGCCAGTGGCAAGCCCAGTACCAGTAGCACTGAATAGCCTAAGGTTTGTTTTTGCACACCGGTTTCATCATGTTGCTTGTCAAAATGGCGCTTCATCAGCACTTTAAGCACTACGCCAATCACAAAGGCCACTATCACCCAGATAAAGCCAGATTCAAGCACTGGCCTAGGCAGGTAGATGCCTCTTAGGTTTAGAAAGATCGTGTCAAAGAACTCTAGGCTCTGCCTAGGGTGTGGAAAACTAATTAGAATGATGTTGTACCAAAATAGAATCTGCAATAGAATCGGGATGTTTCTAAACAGTTCGATGTAGCCTGTGGCTAGTTTGGCAATTAGGTAGTTGCTTGAGAGTCTGGCAATACCAATGATAAGGCCCAATAACGAGGCAAAGATAATGCCGGTAAATGACACCACCAGGGTGTTCACCAAACCCACATAAAACACTCTAAGGTTACTGGAACTGGGTGAATAAGCGATCAGATATTCGGCAATATCAAAACCGGCTTCAGCCTCTAAGAAGCCAAACCCGGTTTTAATACCACGCGACTCAATATTAACAAACATGTTGTCAATCGCAGCGTAGAAAACGTATAGCGTTGCCACTAAGGCAATCACTTGAAACAAAAAGGCCCTTACCTCATTGTTGTATAAAAATGAAAAAAACGATTTATGGTCTTTAAGCATTAAGAATCAGGTATGAAAAAGCCAGCTATCTAATGCTAGCTGGCTTTTCATTTTAGATGGTTTATCTAAATGGTGGCGAGTACAGAATACCACCTTGAGACCAGAGTGCGTTCAGGCCTCTTGAGATATTAAGCGGTGTGCTTTCACCAATATTACGCTCGAAGCTTTGCGCGTAGTTACCCACTTGCGAAACGATATTGTAAGCCCACTTGCTATCCAAACCTAGGTACTCGTGCATCTTACCGCTGTTACCCAGTAGACGATTCACCTCAGGGTTGTTAGACGCGCTGCTGGCGTTATTAGAATCAACACCTAGCTCCTCTGCAGTAATTAGCGCATTGAGCGACCACTTAACGATGTTGAACCATTGGTCGTCACCCTGGCGTACCACAGGGCCTAGTGGCTCTTTAGAGATTACATCGCCCAATACCATGGCTGATGAAGGATCTTTTAGCGTGGTTCTTAGTGCGTATAGTTGCGACTGATCTGAGGTTAGTGCATCACAACGACCCGATTCAAAACCACTTCGAGATTGCGCTGAGGTGTCAACTGCTAGCGTGTTAAACGCCATGCCATTACTACGGAAGTAGTCTGCTAGGTTAAGCTCAGTGGTGGTACCTGCCTGAATACAGAAAGTTGCACCATCTAGATCTTTAGCATTGTTTACACCCAGTGATTTTCTCACCATGAAACCTTGACCATCATAGTAGTTCACACCGGCAAAGTTTAGACCCAAAGAGGCATCACGCGTTAGTGTCCAAGTGGTGTTTCTAGAGAGCATGTCAATCTCACCCGACTGTAGGGCTGTGAAGCGCTCTTTAGCCGTTAACGGTACAAATTTAACTTTGCTGGCATCACCCAGGGTGGCAGCAGCAACCGCGCGACAAACGTCAACGTCTAGACCTTTCCAGTTACCTTGCGAATCTGCTGATGAGAAACCAACCAGACCGGTTGACACACCACAGTTTAGAAAGCCTTTTGCTTGCACATCTTGCAAAGTGCCTGCCTGAGCCATGCCCAGTGCACCCAGCGCCAGTGTACAGGCGGCTGATAATTTAGCGAATTTATTCATAAATCCCTCCTTTAGTTAATCAATATAGAATCAAAATAACAACCCCCCAAGGTCATTACTCAGAACATAAATATAACAGCTATTGAATAGCAGGTAAAGAGATTTTAAGAGTTTTTGGTTTTAAAGGCTAATAGACCCAAAACCAGTGTGACAAAGAGAATAATGCTTAATCCTTTGTAATCCACAGTAGGCCAATAATCGCTATAGATAGCGGCAAAGCTGCGACTGGTTAGCAGTGCAGCTGCCAGCAGTAGGAGTAGTTTAATCAGTGATAATAGACGCATCTTAAGCGACCGATACCACGCTAATTGAAAGCACCATCAGTGCTGCTAGATAAACGAAACCGTTTAATAAAGTGTCCATATATCCCCCAAGATATAAAGTTAGTGAAGTACGGCGCCCGTACCGATAAGCTGTGTAACGATTGAATCAGTTGAACTGGCGTTTTTAACCGAGGCTTTGGCAAACCAGCGATTTGCTTCTTTTTCATCAGCGGTAACACCTTCACCCGTCAAATAAGCGTACCAAACGTTGTATTGAGCCAATAAGTTACCCTGTTGGGCAGACTGTCGATACCAGTAGAAGGCATGCTCTGCATTTTTCTCAACACCTTTGCCGCGTTGAAACATATCTGCCAGCTTGTATTGCGCTTTTGCATCACCCAAATAGGCTTGTTGTTGCAATTCAACCGCTGTAATGCTGAGTTGAGATTCTGCCAATAAATGTTGGTGCATTTGACTCATGGTTTTTCTCCATTTGTTTGTTGGGTTGAGTGCAATATACCACCGGTTTTTGTCACTCAATTAAAAAATATGTAAAAAAATTAATACCATATTTTTTATAGATAAATCAATTAGTTATAAGTTAATTATGGTTTTTTTAACTAACAGTTATTTTTTAACTATAGTTAATTATTACAATCCCTAGTAAAAAATAACTATAATGGGCAAAAACACTGCTAAAAAACCCATTAAAAATGCCTATTAAAACTGCTGAATATTTGGCGCAAGTCCGCGAAAAGACTGGCCTTTCGGATTATAAGATCTCACAGACTTACAACATTAATCAATCCAATTTAAGCAAATACAACTCGGGCAAGGCCGCCCTATCAGAAACTCACGCTTGGTTGTTTGCCGATATCTTGGGGATTAATCCCGCCCAAGTGGTGGCCAATACGAAATTAGAACACGCCATCTTAAGTGATAATAAATCGAAGTCGAAATTTTGGCAGGAGCAGCTAGAAAAGCTTTCAAACGATACAGAAGTCGCCAAAATTAAAATCGCGCAAATTAACCCTGTTGTTGGCGATATTTCTAATAATGCCCAAAAAATCATCGACATCAGCCTGGCTGCAGCAGAGGATGGTGTACATTTGGTGGTATTCCCCGAATTGGCCTTGGTGGGTTACCCGCCTGAAGACTTATTATTACGCGAAGGTTTTTTAGAGCAGGTTGAAGACACCATCAGTTATATTGCCAGCCAACTGCCCAGCAGTCTAAGTGTGGTGTTTGGCGCCCCTTCTCGCCACCAAGGCCAATTGTTTAACAGTGCTTATCTGATTCAACACCAGCAGGTGCGCCACTATCACAAGCAACGCCTGCCAAACTATGGCGTGTTTGATGAAAAGCGTTATTTTGCCACCGGCAACGATCCGCTGATTTTCGAGTGTCAAGGACGACGCTTTGGCGTGGTGATCTGCGAAGACGCCTGGTCAAGCGAGGTGGTCAGGCAATCGGTCAATTTTGGCGCACAAAGCATTATCTCCATTAATGCCTCCCCTTTTCAGATTGATAAGCACCAGCAGCGTTTGGCGCAAATGCGTCAAAGAGCCTTGGAGAATCAAGTTGATGTCCTTTATGTCAATCTGGTTGGTGGTCAGGATGAATTGGTGTTTGACGGCGCCTCGTTTGTGATGGACAAACACGGAGAGGTTGTGCAACAACTGCCTGCCTTTTGCGAGCAAGAAGCATTGGTTACTCCAACCCAAGTCTCCGAGACGCCTGGCCTAGAAGCCGATGTTTATAATGCTTTGGTGTTGGCAACACGAGATTATATTGGCAAAAACGGTGTGTTTAATGGTGCGGTGATTGGTCTCTCAGGCGGTATTGATTCTGCCTTAACACTGGCAATTGCGGCCGATGCCATTGGCAGTGAGAATGTGCAAGCGATTATGATGCCCTACCAATACACCTCTAGCATGAGCTTAGAAGATGCCAAAATGCAAGCCGATCAGATGGGGGTGGCCTATCATGAGATTGACATTCATCCGATGGTTGACAGCTTTAACGCGCAACTTGAAGGCGCCTTTGGCAAAACACAGGCAGACACCACCGAGGAGAATATTCAAGCCAGAGTGCGTGGCACCCTGCTGATGGCGGTGTCTAACAAATCAGGAAAAATGGTACTCACCACTGGCAATAAGTCAGAGATGGCGGTGGGTTATGCCACCTTATATGGTGACATGTCTGGTGGCTTTGCGCCGCTAAAAGACGTACCTAAAACCTTGGTTTACAAGCTCGCCAAATACAAAAATTCCCTAACTTACACCATTCCAAGACGTGTGATTGAGCGCGAACCGTCAGCGGAGCTGGCGCCAGGCCAGGTGGATCAAGATTCACTACCACCGTATGAAGAGCTGGATGCCATCTTAGAGGAGTTTGTGGAAAACAAGCATTCGGTTGAGCATATCAGCAACTTGGGCTTTAACCAGGCAACAGTGAAACGCATCACGCAGATGGTGCTGAACAATGAATACAAACGCCGACAATCCGCGCCAGGGCCTAAGATTTCTAAAAATGCCTTTGGTAAAGAGCGCCGTTACCCAATGACCTCTAAGTTTCAGCCTTGAGTAAACAGCTTTAAGATACCTTGTGCCTTGTGCACCGTTTCTTCTAGTTCGCGCTCGGCAATGGAATCAAACACAATGCCAGCGCCCGCTCTAAAGCTTAGGTGTTCACCGCGCTTGGTCATGGTGCGGATCAGAATATTAAAATCCATTTTATTATTGCAACTGATATAACCCAGCGAACCGGTGTAAGCAGCACGTGGCATCTGTTCCAACTCAGCAATAATCTGCATGCAGCGCACCTTAGGACAACCGGTGATGGTGCCACCTGGAAACAGTGCGCGCACAATCTCAGCAACACCCACCCCTTTGCGCAGCTTGCCAGTAATGTTGGAGACGATATGGTGTACGTATGGATAGGTTTCTAAAAACATCACATCATCCACCACCACAGAACCGTACTCACAAACACGCCCTAGATCGTTACGCTCTAAGTCCAGTAGCATAATATGTTCCGAACGCTCTTTTGGATGACTGATGAGTTGCTGCTTCAAGGCTTCGTCTTCCTCGCCACTGCCACGCGGATGGGTGCCGGCAATCGGTCGAGTTTGGATAGTTTCTCCATCCACACTAAACAGACGCTCAGGCGAGGAAGAGATAATGGAAAAAGTCTCAAATTGGGCCAGGGCCGAAAATGGTGCTGGATTGGCTTGTTTGAGTTGCTGATACAGCTGAGCATCAGAGCACTGAGCAGAGAGTTGCACATCCCACTGACGCGATAGATTCACCTGAAATACATCGCCGGCTTTGATATAGCGCTTAACCTGCGACACCCCGTCCAAAAACTTCTGATCTGGCTCACAGCTAGGCGACACGCGCAGCGCCTCTGGCGCCTCGATAGATGATGGCAAGGCCTCAATATCGTTTAAGATTTGCTCGGTTCTTTGTACATCATCTTCAATATCTAGCAGGTAGCTGGTTTGCGTTAGATGATCAACGATAATCGCACTATTAATCCAGGTGGCAATGGCTATTGGCGCATCACTAAGAACCAGGTCTTTGGCCAAAATTGGCTCAATCTGTCCGGCCAACTCATACGATAAATAGACAAAATAACCACCGACAAATGGCAACTCACTTTCAATGTTGGGCGCTGACACCAGCTGCTTAGATAAGCGCTCAAGAAAGTCAAACTCATGCAGTTGGTTTAAACAAATACTCTCACCCGGATGGGCGAATAAGATTGAGTAGCGATTGTCCTGATTGTGGTTAACACTTTCCAATAAAAATGGGTAGCGCGCTGGATGATGCTCGCAAAGCGCGTCCAACCGATCAAAATCAATCTCAGTGGCTTTCATAAATTATTGTGCTTGAGATGGCGTGGTTGAGGGCGCTGGGTTGGGCGGCTGGATTTCGCTCAGCAGGCGCTGAGCTCGAGTGACAACATTGTGCTCGGGAAACTTAGACACCATGGTATCTAATAGCTTAGCGGCCTCGCTGGTTTGCTTAAGTTCTACATAAACCCTGGCTAATTCAAACAAAGAATTGGCGTATTTGTGATGCAGCGAATGCTCTTGCTGGAAGCTAATAAACGCCTGCTTAGCGCGTTGGTAATCACCCTTGGCCAAATAGCTCTTGGCCAGCCAATACTGAGTATCGGCCGCATGATTGTTGTCAGGGTAAATTTCTAAATATTTGTTAAATAAGTTGATGGCCTGATCGTATTGATCGGTCACCAATAAGCTTCTGGCATCGGTATAGAGTTTTCTCGCCTTGCGATTGTGCTCCCTAACCCGCAACATGGTTTGCTCAACCACAGCAGAGGATTTTTTGTACTCCATCAGGTTAAACAGCTCGCCAATCTTTTTGCTGCTTTGCTTTTGCTGCTCCTGCAACTGTTCGATTTGTCCGCGCAACTGGCGGTTTTTCTTCAGCAGTTGTTTGATTTTTTTGTTGTGGTCTAAGAGTACTTTGTCGGTATTTATTTGTGCCACGGCGCCATGACTCAAGGCCAACACACACAAACCAATACTCAGTACTCTAGCCATCACTACTCGTAGACAAAATCAACACGTCGGTTCTGCTGATAAGCCTTCTCATCGTGCTGGTCAATCAAGGGCTTTTCTTCACCATAACTGATCACATCCACACGTGATGATAACTCATACAAACTCAACACCTCTTTCACCGCTAAGGCTCGATTCTCACCCAGGGCCAGATTGTACTCACGCGTACCACGTTCATCCGCATGCCCCTCTAGGCGCAATCTGAGTGACGGATTGTCACGCATAAAATTGGCGTGCTTAATAATCTCATCAGTATTGGCTTGGCTAATCTCAAAATTGTCATAATCAAAGCGTAGAGTGAATTGCACCCCGGCATCCTTAAGACTGGATACCGCTGCCTTAGTAGCGCTGGACGCCTGAGCCGTGGTTAGATGACTGCCTTCAACAAAGGTGGTGTTAAAACTGGCATTGTCTTTGGCAATGATGTTCTCTTGTGTGCCGTTGTCAACCAACTGCGCTCTGGGCATCACTTTTTGATATAAATCCTCAGCACCCTGTTTAACCTCCTTAGTTGAACACGAGGCCAGCAAGGTGGCACTGAGTGCGAATACAATGGTTTTTTTCATAAATCCCCCTATTTAGAATAATGTGACCAGTTTGGCTCTCGAACTTCGCCTGCCTTAGAGGCTAACTCGAAGGTGTGTTTTCCCAGTACCGATACCACCGACAAAATACCGGTGTTATTTTTGTTGGTGGCAAAGATAATCATGCCGCCATTGGGTGAGAAAAAAGGCGATTCATCCAGGCTATTATCCGTCATCACCGTTAAATCTTTGGTCTCAATATCCAACATGGCAATGCG
>CAZMJI010000051.1:0-7582 GCA_964566765.1 uncultured Piscirickettsiaceae bacterium | reverse complement strand
ATCTTTCAGCAGCGCACAAATCCTCAGGCAAAACACTGATTAGCCTGGGCTTGTGTGCCGCGTTCAAAAACCAAGCCCTCAAAGTCCAGCCGTTTAAAAAAGGCCCGGACTATATCGACCCGATTTGGTTGACTCAGGCCAGTGGCCGCGCTTGCTACAACCTGGATTTCTACAACATGAGCCAGGACGAGATCCTGGACTTGTATCAGCAACACGCTTACGATAGCGACATCGCTCTGATCGAGGGCAATAAAGGCTTATTTGATGGTATGACCACCGCCGGTGGTGATGCCAATGCGGATCTGTCCAAACTATTAGAGATTCCAGTGGTCTTGGTATTAGACACCATTGGCACCACACGCGGTATTGCACCCTTGGTGCAAGGCTATCAAGCCTTTGATGCGGATCTGACCATTGGCGGGGTGATTCTTAATAAGGTGGGCGGAGCGCGTCATGAGGCAAAGTTGGTGCAAGCGCTAGAGCACTATACCGACATTCCAGTATTGGGCTCGGTGTGCAAATCTAAAGACTTGGTGATTGATGAGCGCCACTTGGGTTTGATGCCGGCGAATGAGACCAATGCGTCTGAGCAAATGATCCAGACGGCAGCGCAAGTTGTTGCCGAGCAGGTTGACTTGGATCGCTTGAGCGCATTGAATCCAGTTTCAATACCTAAGCCAAGTGCACCAATAGTGAACCAAGATCCAAGCCTCAGATTGGCGGTGGCCAAGGATCAAAGTTTTGGTTTTTATTATCAGGACGACCTAGATGCATTCGCAGCCTTGGGTGTCGAGCTGGTATATTTTGATGCGCTTAAAGACGCCCAATTGCCGAGAGCCGACGCCTTATTTATTGGCGGCGGCTTTCCAGAGATGAATCTGGCGGCGTTATCCAGCAATCAGTCACTGCTGAGTGACATCAGAGCTCAAATTGAAGCCGGACTGCCGACTTACGCTGAGTGTGGCGGACTGATGTATTTAACGCGCAGCATCAGTCATCAAGACAAGACCTACCCAATGGTAGGCGTGATCCAGGCGGATACGCAAATGACCCAGCGTCCAATTGGTCGAGGCTATGTTGAACTGGCGCCAAGTGAGCAGCATCCTTGGTTGGATGTGGCTGAACAGGTCTATGCGCATGAATTCCACTATTCCAAGCTTACCAATATTGAGACTAATACACATTACGGATTTAAGGTTTTGCGTGGTGTAGGTGTGGATAATAGCCGAGACGGCATTGTTAAGCACAATCTATTTGCTGCTTATTGCCATCTGCGCAATGTGGGCGGCAACCAATGGGTTGAACAATTTGTTAATTTTATTAAGAAGAACCAATGATTACAATTACTCCTAGAGCGGCTGAAGAAATCGGCCTGTCTATTTTGAATCCAGAAAACCAAGGTATGCTACTGCGTTTCGCCATTGATGAAACCGACACAGGCTTTCAATACCTAATGGGCTTTGATGAGCGCACACAGTCAGACGTGCACTTGCAGTCAAATGGCATTGAGTATGTGGTGGCGTATGCACAAAAAGCTTTGTTTGATGGCATGGTGGTTGATTTTGATGAGATTGACACTGAGACCGGTTATGGGTTTATCTTTATGAATCCAAACGATCCAAACTACGAACCACCTAAAGAGGGTGAGTCGCCAGACAAAGCGCTATAGATCTTTGATCAGTTGCTGGCCGACAGGCGTGTTGGCTTCCAGCACCAAGTGCCGTGTCTGCGCATCTTTGATCTCAAGACGAATCAACAAGTCGGCCGGTGAGAGCATGCCTTGACCCATGGCCGCCCATTCAATCAGTTGAATATGCCCTGGCTTTAGGTATTCGCGAACACCAATATATTCCAACTCTTCTGGGTCGCATAGGCGATAGCAATCAAAATGGTGAATGTGCACCTGGTCATTGTCGTAGCTCTCCACAATGGCATAGGTCGGGCTCTTTACCCGCTCAAAGCCAAAGGACTGAATAAAACTACGCGCCAAGGTGGTTTTGCCTGCGCCCAGGTCGCCTTCTAGGTAGATCACCACCGGTTGCTCAAAACCTTGGCAATTGCTGGCCAGCTTTTGTGCAAACGCTTGCAGTTGTGATTCGTTAAAGTCCAACATCGACCAATAATTGTGACATATAGAAGATAAATACTGCCACCAAAATAGCGCCTTCTAGGCGACCAATCACATGGCGTTTGCTGAGTTTGTAGGACACCAAGAATAGTAGTACCGTTAGGGCAAACATCGCTGGATAATCGCGACTCATCACCTCAGTAGAGACCATGGTCGGGTGAATCAGTGCCGGCATCGCCAATACCGCAATGGTGTTAAATAGGTTGGAACCAATAATATTACCCACCACCATCTCATGACGACCTTTCAGTGCACTGGCAATAGAGACGGCCAGCTCAGGCAAAGAAGTACCCAGCGCAATCACCGTCAGTCCAATCACCAAATCAGACAGCCCAACTTCCTTGGCGATACCAACACCACCCCAGACCACCAATTTGGCGCTAGAGATCAGCACCACCAGGCCAACAATCAGCATCAGCCAGGTTTTGCCGGCTGAGGCGTCTTTGTCCAAGTCTTGTAGTTCGTCAAACTCGTGATGCTTGTTGTTTTTGGCTTCTCTAAAGGTGTAGATAAAAAATAGAATCAGCAGTGACAACAAAATCAAACCATCGGTAAACACCAATTGATTGTCATACAGTAATAGGCCGGCACACAAAGTGGCCACCATCAAAAAGATCCATTCCTTTTTGAGAATGTTTTCACGCACTTTGATCGGCATAATCATGGCACTGAGACCCAGCACCAAAGCAATATTGAAAATATTAGAACCAATTGCGTTACCAATACTCAGACCGGCATTGCCTTCATAGGCGGCAATGCCTGAGACCAGCATTTCAGGGGCTGAGGTACCAAACCCAAAGATCAGCATACCGATGACCAGTGGTGAGATGCGAAAGATATTGGCAATCTTGGCACCATTTTCAGTGAATTCATCTGCAGACCAAATTAATAAGACAAATCCTAAAAGTAGCGCTATAATCGGTTCGAACATTTAATGATCACCTCTTTAAAAAGTTTTTTTATTATAGACTGCGATGAGTGAAACAGAATTCTTAATTGGGCGAAACGGACTAGATTTGCAGGATGACTTCTATCCAGATGATCTGCCGCATGAGTGGCGATTTGACTACTATTGCAACATGTTTAGAACCTTGCTGTTGCCGATTGATACCGAGGAAGATCTGGACATGGTATTCGAGGATTTGGAAGAGGTAGAGGGTGACTTTGAATTGGTGTTGTCAATTCAGGCCGATCAATTGCTCGATGCGGCAACCCTAGCCAGTCTATTAAGATCGGTTGCTGACTATAAAGATCAGTTTATTCTATTTTGCGAGTTGGATCAGTTGCCGGATGAGGCCATCCTGCAGCAGCTCTCGGGCTATCGCCTGTGCTTTCAATCAACCAAGTCCTTGGATCTGGCGCTGGATCATCAAAGTGTGGCTGACTACCAGTTGTATTACAACGACCTGCCAGTTTTATATTCATCCAATCCTTGGAATGAGACGCAGATGCGTGCGTATTTAGAGCGCGCTGCCCAGATTAACCAAAAAACCATTTTGATTTGTAAGTATGCTGAGGCTGAAACGCTGAGCAAGATGCGCGTGATCTCAGAGGTGCTAGGCTTTTGAACGTCTTGGTTACCCGGCCGCTGAAGCAGGCGGCTCAGTTGCAACATCTGCTGACCCAAGCGGGGCACACGCCATTGTCGTGCCCAACGCTGGAGGTGAAAGCGTTGAATTTCGAGCTTGTGGATGATGAGTATGATGCGGTTATCTTTATTAGTAAAAATGCCGTTGATTATGGCCTGGAGACCTTTGAGTTAATTGACCATGATTATCTAAAAATATTTGCGGTGGGCGCGGCAACTGCTCAGCATCTAGAGGATCATAACATTCATGTGGATGCCTTTCCTAAGCTGGAGGCTTCCAGTGAAGCCTTATTGTCTCTGCCCCAATTAAGACGTCTTGCCAATAGACGCGTGTTGGTTGTCAGAGGTCGTGGTGGTCGTGAGACCTTAAAGGAAGGCTTGGAAAAAAATCACAATCAAGTGGACTATGCCGAGGTGTATGAGCGTGTGGTCACCGAGTTGACCGATCTGCACTTTAAGGCCATTAGCCAATTACTACAAGACAAAACCGGTGCGATCACCATCACCAGTGTGGAGAATCTAAACGCTTTGTTGGAGATTGTTAGTCTGTTTGATGCAGAGCTGATCCAGGAGCTGCAAGCCTACCCGCTGATTCTACTGAGTCAACGTATTGCCGATAAAGCCAAGGCACTTGGTTTTGACAAGCTTTATGTGGCCGATGACACCAATGACCAAGCCTTGGTACAGGCACTCTCTCAACTTTAGTTATTGCTAATAGACTTGACAGCGTCTTAAGTCTGAGTTAATTTATCAACTATAGAAGATGTCTTGGGGGAAATTGACATGGTTAAACTCAGTGTTTCGCAAGCCGCGCGCCGTTTGGGCGTGAGTCGACGACACATACAAGAGCAGATTAATCTAGGTAAGCTGCAAACGCATGAAGGCTACGTGACCACGGACAGTATTCGTCTGGCTTATCCGAGTGCTGAGCTGCATTCAGAGCAAGATCAGCACATTCAAAAGCTTAAACAGATTCAGGCCGATGCCTTGTATAAAGCCAATGCCACGGATTTGATTACCAAGGCTAATGAAAAGGTATTGATGGAGGCAGTAACCCAGTTAAAGGCTCAATTGCAACAAGAGCAACTTAAGAACCAACACCATCAACTGGTATTTGATGAGCTCAACGAGCAACTGGTGGCTCTAGAGCAGTGTTGCCATGCGCAGGACAAGGAAGCCCTGCATCAACTACAAAGCTGGGTCAGGCGCAAGACTAACGCCTAAGCGCTGTAGCAATCGCCAGCGATGGCTCGGTGCGATTCATCGAATAGAAGTGGAAGTTTTCCACGCCACCATCTTGTAGGCGCTCACACATATCTAGCACCACATCCTGGCCAAAGGCGCTCAGCGCTTCCAAATCATCTTCATAATGCTTAAGACGATCCAAAATCCATTTCGGAATTTCCGCACCACATAGATTAGAGAACCTCACCAATTGCGTGTGATTGGTGATTGGCATAATGCCTGGGACAATCGGCACATCAACGCCGAGTTTTTGCACATCGTCAACGAAGCGGAAATAAGCATCAGCATTGTAGAAGTATTGGGTGATGGCACTGTTAGCACCGGCCTTTACCTTATTGGCAAAATACTGCAGATCTGCTTCAATGCTGCTGGCCTGCGGATGCGATTCTGGATAAGCAGCCACCTCAATGTGAAAGTGATCACCAAACTCTTCGCGGATAAATGCCACCAATTCATTCGCATGGTGAAAATCGCCAATGTCTCTAACGCCGGAAGGGATGTCACCTCTTAGGGCCACAATGCGATTGATGTTGTGCTCTTTGTACTGTGTCAGTAGTGCTCGAATATTGTCCTTCTCCGAGCCAATACAAGATAGGTGAGGTGCAGCCGGCACACCATCATTGGCCTGGATGTCGAATACCGTCTCTAGCGTGGCATCTTGCGTGGTTCCGCCGGCACCAAAGGTAACCGAAAAGTACTCAGGATTGATCGCCGATAATGCCGTTCGAACCTGTTTTAGAGTTTGCTTGCCCTGATCGGTTCTTGGTGGAAAAAACTCAAAACTTGTTTTCATAGTCTGTCTATCGTCGATGTCAAAATGAAATAATTATAGCGTATTTCAATCCGCTGATAGTTTTTGTCTATTGCTGTACAATCAGGTAAAATGAGCGTGTTTTGAACGAACAAATGAGAAATTCTGAGGGTTCAGGGTTTCATAATATAACAAAGAAATTTACAATATGGCAAAAAGTGATTACATCGAATTAGAAGGGGTGGTAAAAGAGAAACTTCCGAATACAACTTTCACGGTAGAGTTGGAAAATGGACACAGCGTTCTGGCGCACATCTCTGGAAAAATACGTAAACACTATATTCGTATTTTGCCAGGTGATAGGGTTACGGTGGAGATGACACCGTATGATTTGACCAAGGGTAGAATTACCTTTAGACATAAATAAAAAGTTTATGCCGATGTGGTGGAATTGGTAGACACGCTGGATTCAAAATCCAGTTCCTTCGCGGGAGTGACGGTTCGACCCCGTCCATCGGTACCATTATTAATGAACAAATTTGATTGAGCTATGGAACAAACAACATTATTAGCAGACGCAATTAACCTAACCCTATTTGGTATGGGTTTCGTATTTGTGTTTTTGACGGTATTGGTGTTTATTACTAAGTTCATGTCATTTGTCGTTATTAAATTAGTAGCCAAACCTGAAGTGAGCGCTTCACAAACGCAGTCTGATCTGTCTCTAAATGATGAGATCGATGAAGAGACTCGATTTGTGATTGAACAAGCGATCAAAATGCATCGAGGTGCATAATCAGGAGAGATAGGGGGTCATATATTGTGCTAAATTTTTTAAAGAAGATGACAAACAAAACAAACAAAGCTGAAAGCAAAAAAGTTGAAATCACTGAGCTGGTCTTAAGAGACGCTCACCAATCTTTATTCGCCACGCGTATGCGCATCGACGACATGTTGCCGATTGCCGACAAGTTGGACAAAATTGGCTACTGGTCAATTGAGAGCTGGGGTGGTGCAACCTTTGACAGCTGCATTCGCTATCTGGGCGAAGATCCTTGGGATCGCATTCGCGAAATTAAAGCGGTGATGCCAAATACCCCACAGCAGATGCTGTTGCGTGGTCAAAATCTTCTAGGCTACCGTCACTATAGTGATGATGTGGTACGCAAATTTATTGAGCGTTGTGCAGAGAACGGCGTTAGCGTGTTCCGTATCTTTGATGCGATGAACGACATGCGCAACCTAAAGACTGCGGTTGACCAAACGGTGAAGCTGGGTCAGCATGCGCAGGGCACAATCTCTTATACCGTGAGTCCAGTTCACACCACAGAGATGTGGGTTGACATGGCCAAACAAATTGAAGACATGGGTGCAAGCTCGCTTTGTATTAAGGACATGGCTGGCCTATTGCAGCCATACGCGGCTTATGACCTAGTCACAGAACTTAAAAAAGAAATTGACATTCCAATTCAATTACACGCACACGCCACCACCGGTCTGTCAACAGCTTGTATTGTGAAAGCGGTTGAAGCCGGTATTGATCGTGTGGATACCGCGATTGGTTCAATGAGTATGACTTATGGTCACTCAGCCACCAACTCAGTGGTATCAATTCTAGACAACGGTCCAAGAAAAACCGGTCTAGATCTGGCAAAATTAGAAGAAATCGACGCTTATTTCCGTCCAATTCGCGCCAAGTACGCGAAATTTGAAGGTTCACTAAAAGGTGTTGATTCGCGCATTCTATTGGCGCAAGTACCAGGCGGCATGTTGACCAACATGGAAAATCAGCTGCGTGAGCAAAATGCCTCAGATAAGATGGACGAAGTATTGGCCGAGATTCCACGTGTACGTAAAGATCTGGGCTACC
>CAZMJI010000050.1:0-7802 GCA_964566765.1 uncultured Piscirickettsiaceae bacterium | reverse complement strand
ATTTTATCTTTGACCACGCAACCAAGACTTGCGCTCTAGTGGATCCAGCTTGGGAGGCAGATCAATTTATCCAGCATATTAAGGACAAAGGCTACACACTGACGCAGATCTGGGTCACCCATTGGCATGGTGATCATATTGGTGCGGTGGATGAAGTGCATGAGAAAACCGGTGCGCAAATTTTTGTGGGCATCAACGAGGTACCTTACTTGGAACTGAGCTCGCCTTATACAACCATAGAAGACCAAGCAACACTAACACTGGGTGAGACCACCGCAACGGTGATCAACACTCCAGGACACACCGCAGGCGGGGTCTGTTATCTGCTGGAGAATCACCTGATTGCTGGTGACAGTCTGTTTGTCTACGGTGCGGGCCATTGTGAACTGCCTGGTGGTGATATGCGCACCTTCTTTCACTCGCTACACAAACTCAAACAATTAGAGGATCAAATTCTCCTGCATTGTGGTCATGACTATGGCGTGACTACCACCTCAACCATGGGCGAGCAAAAAGCGGGTAATGCCTTCTTGTTGTTGGACAACGAAGCAGACTTTGTGCGTTATATGCAGGGCATGAAATACGGTCAAATTGCTTACCCAACCGGTGCACTGACCAAAGCTGAGGTTGACGCGCTACTATGATCGGCATCTTCGGCGGCTCGTTTGATCCGGTTCACTACGGACACCTGAACAATGCCATCTCAATCAAACAAGCATTGGACTTGTCTGAGCTGTCTTTAATGCCTTGCGCTAATCCGGTGCACAAGGATGGTCTAACCTTTACCAATACTGAACGCCTTGAGATGCTTGAGTTGGCCTGCAATCCCCTTAATCTTAACATCGACACACGTGAAATGGATCGTCAAGGTGACTCCTACACCATTGATTCACTGATTGACCTCGCCAAAGACCACCCATCAGAGACCCTCTGCCTAATCATGGGTGCTGATAGCTTCTTACAGCTTGATACTTGGAAGGACTACCAAGCGTTTCACCAATACTGTCACTTAGTGGTGATTGAGCGCCCAGAGTCACCTCTTGCCCATCAGGCAGATTTTGGCTTCACATTGGCTGAGAGCGCTGAACAACTCAAACAACAACAAACCGGTTTGATTTGGTTTGATCAAGGTGAGATGCTTGACATCTCATCAAGCGAGATTCGCGGTAAAATAGCACGCGGCGAAGATCTCTCGGATCTGATGCCAGCATCGGTGATTAACTACCTACAACAAAGATGAACTTAGAAACACAACTTGACAGCATTGTTAACTCTCTAGACGAATCAAAAGCTGCGGACATTGTCACGCTTAAAGTGCTAGAGCAAAGTGCGGACATGGAGGCGATTATCATTGCCACCGGTCGCTCAACCCAGCACACACGAGGCATTGCCAATAATCTAAGGCTGGATGCCAAGCTCGCCGGTATGAGCGTATTAGGTACCGAAGGTCTGGAGCATGGTGACTGGGTGTTGGTCGACTTAGCCGAGGTGGTGGTACACATCATGACCGAACAAACTCGCGAATTCTACAAACTGGAAAAACTCTGGTCTAGCACCAAAGATGAAGATTAGTCTGATCTGTATTGGTAAAAAGATGCCAAGCTGGATTCAAGCTGGCATTGAGCATTATCAAAAGCAACTACCCAAATCATTGGGCTTTAGCCTGGTGGCGATTGAAGCACAAAACCGCAAACATCAAGACATTCAAAAAATTAAAGAATCCGAAGGCGAGCTGCTGATCAAAGCCACCCAAGGTGCCACACTGGTGATTGCCCTGGATGAACACGGCAAGCAACACAGCACCAAACAAATGGCCAGTCAGTTGGACAACTGGCAGCAAAATGGCGAACATGTAGCGCTGTTGATTGGCGGTGCCGACGGTCTGAGTCAAGCCTGCAAAGATCATGCGCAGCAGACTTGGGGATTGTCTAATTTGACTTTGCCACACTCCATGGCTAGACTGCTTATCGTTGAGCAATTGTATCGTGCTCACTCACTATTAACCAACCACCCTTATCATCGAGAATAATAGGAAAACCTTATGAAATTAGAACTGATCAGTTTTAAGTTGTGCCCCTTTGCGCAGCTAACCACCCTACTACTAAAGCAACAAAATATCGAGTTTGAGACCACATATATCAATCCAATGGATCCACCGGATTGGTTTAAAGAACTCTCACCAACGGCTCAGGTGCCACTACTTAAGGTGGATGACGAGATTGTGTTTGAATCACGCGTGATTGCCGAGTTTGTCAATGATATTGGCACGCAGAACATGCACCCAGAGAACCCAGTAACCAAGGCCAACAACCGCTCTTGGATGGCGTTTTCCGGCACCATGTTTGACGAACTATTCCAGATTGTGACTGGCGATGAGGAAAAATTTAACACGGCCAAAAACACCCTGATGGGCAAACTGGCCAAAGTTGAAGCAGTTAAAGGCGATGAGACTTTCTTTAATGGCGAAACCTTTAATGTGATCGACGCCGCCTTTGCGCCGCTGTTTATGCGCCTAGACTGGATTAATGAGTTTACCGGCGGCGCCCTATCACTAGATGGCATGCCGAAGTTGGCTCAGTGGAGCCAAGCCATTTTGGCCATGGACGAGGTGCAGAACTCTGTGGTTGAAGGCTTGGATGATGTGTACTACTCTAACATCGAAGGCCGAGGCGCCCACCTATCCACCCTACTGCTAGACGAGTAAGCTACAGAATCGTAAGCACCCTCTCAGGCGGTCGGCCAATCACCACGCCTTTGGCGGTGCGAACAATCGGTCGCTCGATTAGCTTAGGGGTGGCCAACATGGCGTCAATCAGCTGATCTTCACTAAGACTTGCATCAGCGAGATTTTGTTCTTTGTATTCAGGCTCACCGGTGCGCATCAGCGATCGTGCGTCAATACCCAGATCTTTAATCAAGGCGCTTAATTCCGCTTTATTCGGCGGGGTTTCTAGGTATTTAATTACCTCAAAGTCGCTGGCGTTTTCTTCTAAAATGGCCAAAGTTGCTCTGGATTTAGAGCATCTGGGATTGTGATAAATAATCGATGACATAAGTTTATGATGCTTAAAAAAATACTATTACCGATCATTCTAATGTTGCCACTGGGTTTTGTGCAAGCAATTACCGTCAATGAAATTGTGGAAAAAGCGGCCAATGATTGGCAAAAAGAAACCTTTATTGTCAAACCCGAATTCTCGCTGATTGATCTTCAAGGCAATACCCACACCCACACGTCCACTCAGGGCAAGTATTTGGTGGTTAATTTCTGGGCCACTTGGTGTCCACCGTGCTTAAAAGAAATTCCAGCCTTGGTTGAATTCTACGAGCAAAACCAAGATAAAGTTGAGGTATTGGGCCTGGATTACGAACAAGCCGATCGCGCTGGCATTGTGGAGTTTGTCGACAGCTTTATGGTGAGCTATCCAATTGTGTTATTTGATGAACACAATGGTCCGCAATTTCCTAAGTTTGGTGACATCTTTGGTATGCCAACCACCTATGTCTACAACCCGCAGGGTCAATTGGTGGATTTTCGCATGGGCGAAGTGGATGAAGACTTCCTACAACAGGCCGTCTTAAAGTAGCCAGTCTTTTGCGGCGTTATTATTATCTCTAACCAGCCTAGGCACCAAATAACCCGGCAACCTCTCCTGCAGCTCTCGATGTAGCTTAAGCGCCCGCTCGTCGCTCACCCAATAGTGCTGAGCACCGTCGACCTTATCTAACATATGCAGGTAATACGGCAAGATACCTAACTTAAACAATGCCCGACTTAACTCCTCTAATATCTCAACCTGGTCATTAATTTGCCTTAGCAGCACCGACTGATTCAATAGCACGGGTGAAGACAAGCCTTTTAAGCGCTTGGTAAACTCATCACTAAGCTCACGCGCATGATTAATGTGGAATACCAGCACCACTTGAAGCGAGGTATTGTTTAACAATCTTACCAATTGATCCGTCAGTCGACTGGGAATCGCCACTGCAGTGCGGGTGTGAATCCTTAGGGTTTGAATATGCGAAATAGCTTCAATATCGCCAATTAACTTAGTTAACTTCTCGTCGCTCAAACTTAGAGGGTCACCGCCGCTGAGAATCACCTCATCAATCTCAGGGTGAGCAACAAGATAAGCTTCGATGGCTGGCCAATTGCTGATCGCATCATGCTGTGCATACTCAAAATGCTGACGAAAACAATATTGACAATGAATGGCGCAGGCGCGCGAGGCAATCAGCAGAACGCGATTGTGGTATTTGCGAATCAGTCCATCGACTGGTGAGTTGCTGGCATCTGCCAAAGGCTGGTCAACAAATCCTGCCGCCGCTGTTGACGTTTGAGGCAAGACTTGTAATAGCAGCGGATCCAATGGATCTTCTGGGTCGATCAGCTGGGCAAAGGTTTGGGGAATTTTAATCGGAAAACGCTGATCGACAAAGGCCTGGGTTGCGAAAAATTGATTGCAGGCTTGAGCACCTTTTAACAAGGCTTTACTGTCGGTTTTCCACGGATCGTCCATAAACAAAAAAGCCCCGATAACGGGGCTTTTGAATGCTTTATCTTAAGAAGAATTAGCAGTAGTTAGCGAAGTTCTCGTCTGAGTGATTCTGACCATCTTCGTAACCAGCTTCCCACTCATCAGTAATTCTTTGCTCTTCAATTTCAGGGTTCTGTAAATAGCCCGCTACCCAACCTTGAATGTAGTTGTCGTTAACGCCCATTTCTTCCATTTTTTTAACACCTTCGTAGTAAGTCACGTCAGTTCTCCTTAGATTAATGTTTATAATTTTGTTTGACTTAAATCACCTACCCCAGTCGGCGACATAAGAGAAAGGTAATATTATAACCGTTTAATCCAACCGATCAAGAAAAAATTATGAATTTATCCGATATTACTTCCGGACTTAACGACAAACAACACCTTTCCGTCACCCTCGATGAGGGCAAAAATGCACTGATTTTAGCCGGTGCTGGCTCTGGAAAAACCCGAGTGTTAACGCATCGAATCGCCTATCTAATCTTAGAGAAAAACACCCATCCAGATGCCATCTTGGCGGTGACTTTTACCAACAAAGCGGCCAAGGAAATGCGCGAGCGTCTAGAGGCTTTGTTGCGCCGTCCAATTCAAAGCATGTTCTTGGGTACTTTCCACGGCCTGGCACATCGCCTACTGCGTACCCATTACGACAAGGTTAATCTGTCTCAACACTTTCAGATCCTAGATGCACAAGATCAGATGCGCATTATTAAGCGACTGATGAAAGACAATGGTATTGATGAAGCCAAATACCCAGTGCGCAAAGTTCAGTGGTTTATCAATCAGCAAAAAGACGAAGGGGTGCGTCCGGGTGACATCGATCCAGGCTATAACTTTTTTATCAAGCAAAGTGTTAAAGTGTTTGAGCTGTATGAAGCCCATTGTCAAGCCAATGATCTGATTGACTTTGCCGAACTCTTGGTGCGTAGCTACGAGCTATTACACAACAACCCTGAGCTCTTGGCGCATTACCAGCAGCGCTTTGCCCACATCTTGGTGGATGAGTTTCAAGACACCAACACGGTGCAATATCGCTGGATTCAATTGCTATTCAACGGCCAAAATAAAGTGTTTTGCGTGGGTGATGATGACCAGTCTATCTATGGCTGGCGTGGTGCCAAGGTGGAGAATATCGTCAAACTAGAATCTGACTTCGCGCCACTAGAAACCATCCGCCTGGAGCAAAACTACCGCTCAACGGGTAATATCTTAGGCGCCTCTAACGCGCTGATTGCACACAACCAAAAGCGCATGGGTAAGTCGCTATGGACCGATAGCGGCAATGGTGAGTTGATTGACGTGTATGAGGCACGCACAGAAACCGATGAAGCCCAATACGTGGTTGGCAGTATTGCCGATCGCATTGCGGCGGGGGTGATGCCAAATGAATGTGCAATTTTGTACCGCTCTAACGCCCAGTCTCGTGTGTTTGAAGAGGTGCTGATTAAACACAATATTAACTATATTATCTATGGCGGCTTGCGCTTTTTCGAGCGTGCTGAGATTAAGGATGCCTTAGCTTATCTGCGCCTGGCGGAGAATACCGCAGATAACGTCGCCTTTGATCGTGTGGTGAACTTTCCAACCCGAGGCATTGGTAATGCCACCTTGGAGAAAGTGCGTGCCTTTGCTAACGAAAACCACACCAACCTATTTAGCGCCGCCCAGCAAGTGGTGTCTAGCTTGCCTACCCGTGCAGCCAATGCACTAACCGGTTTTCTGCAACTGATTGAAGCCATGGCCGATGACAGCAAACACTTAGATCTGGCTGAGAAAGTTGCCCACATCAACCAAGCTTCAGGTTTGATGGCGCACTACGCCAATGACAAAAGCGACAAGGCTGGCAGTAAAAAAGACAACTTGGATGAGTTGATCTCAGCGGCCAAACAATACACCCATGAAGACGAGACAATGAGCGAAACCCTTGGCTTTCTAGCACTGGCGTCACTCGATGCCAGTGGCGAATCTAACCAGGTGCAAAGTCAAAATGTGCAGTTAATGACCATTCACTCAGCCAAAGGCTTGGAGTTTAACCATGTGTATTTGGTAGGCTTAGAGGAAGACCTATTTCCTTCGAGACAATCCAAAGATGAGCCACATCTGATGGATGAAGAAAGACGCTTGTGTTACGTTGGTATGACCCGTGCTAAACAAAAGCTAACCTTGTCATATGCCAATCGTCGCTTCCTGCATGGTCAGTCGTTCTACACCTATCCGTCACGCTTCTTAGAAGAGATTCCAGACGAATATCTCAACACCATTGGACAAAAATACCAGGCCACCGAACGCAGTTTCCAGCGTGACGACTTTGATCAAACGCCTGAACCGAGTGGCAATAGTCAGGTGAAAATTGGTGCAGGTGTGAGGCACGCCAAATTTGGTGTGGGCACGGTACTCAACTTTGAGGGTAGCGGCGATAGCGCCAGAATTCAGATTAATTTTAAGAGTGCGGGCACCAAGTGGTTGATCGCCAGCTACGCCAACTTAGAATTTCTTTAATTAAGCGTCTTTTTAAGATCGTCGACTGAGACGCTTTGTACGGTTTGTTCATCGGTATAAACCGGCTTCATCTTAGTGTGCTTGCCTTGGTCTTTATCGATGGCCATCTGTCTTGAAGTGACAATGTCCAAACAGTCGGTCATCATCTTTTGTGTGCCTTCGCTTAGAGGGTGCTTAAGACCGGGTTGCGTCATGGTGTCCTTGGCCACGGCAATCAGGGTTTTTCTCACCGCGCTGAGTAGTCTGATTTCAAAATCTTGATCGTTGTTGTCGCTCACAATAGCTCCTGTAGTTGCGATAGGTAATCTAAGTAAGCTATTTTATCAATCTTTGCGCCCTTAATCGCGCGCATTGAGTGCAGTCTCTCATTAGTCAAGTAGTGTTCGTCAATCACCTGAGCCACCAATGCTGGATGATTACAAATCAACACCATGTCACAACCACTGTCCAAGGCAGTGTTGACTCGATCACCAATCTCGGCAATAAAATGCGCCCCTTGCATGGACAAATCATCACTAAAGATCACCCCATTAAAGCCCAGTTGTGTGCGTAAGATATCCTGCAGCCACTTAGCCGAGAATCCTGCTGGTTGGCTATCCACCTGCTGATAGATTACATGCGCCGGCATCACTGCATCTAAGCCTTGGTTAATCATTAGCTCAAAGGCGGTCATATCCGGCGCCATTTGCTCAAAACTACGGGTGTCAATAGGTAGTTCTAGGTGTGAATCTGGCTTCACAAAGCCATGTCCTGGAAAATGCTTGC
>CAZMJI010000049.1:0-7911 GCA_964566765.1 uncultured Piscirickettsiaceae bacterium | reverse complement strand
TTGGCAATTTCACGACCGCCGATAAACAACTCAAAGCGATCGGTGATAAATGGGTTGTTGTCATTACGACGCGCCAGTGGGGAAACCTCGGTTGGGTACTCAGTAATAAAGGTTGGCTGCATCAGCTTTTCTTCAACCGTGAGCTCAAAGATCTCGATTTGAATCTTGCCCAAGCCCCAAATGTCTTTAACCTTGATACCCATCTCTTCAGCAATGGCTTTAGCCTTAGCCTCATCACCTAAGTCTTCTGCGCTTAGATTTGGATTGTATTCTAAGATAGAATCCAGTACGCTCAGACGCTTAAACGGTTGCGAGAAGTCAAACTCATGACCCTGATAAGTAATAGTAGCACTGCCGCAGACATCGGTGGCAATGCCTCTAAATAGATTCTCTGTTAGATCCATTACATCGTGGTAAGTGGCATAGGCTTGATAGAATTCAATCATGGTGAATTCTGGGTTGTGACGCGTTGATAGACCCTCGTTTCTAAAATTACGATTAATCTCAAACACACGATCCATACCACCGACAACCAAGCGCTTTAAGTAAAGTTCAGGCGCAATACGCAGATACATGTCCACATCCAGCGCATTATGATGGGTCTCAAACGGCTTGGCGGTTGCGCCACCTGGGATGGTTTGCATCATTGGCGTTTCCACCTCTAAGAAGTCGTGACCAATAAAATAGTTACGAATATAACTAATAATCTCACTGCGACGCTTAAACACCTCGCGTGAGTCTTTATTCATAATCAAATCTACATAACGCTGACGGTAGCGAATCTCTTGATCCGACAAGCCGTGGAATTTCTCTGGCAGTGGTCGAAGGGATTTGGTGAGTAGCTTAATCTCATCAACGCGTACTGACAGCTCACCTACTTTGGTTTTAAACAGTGTGCCCGTAGCACCAACAATATCACCAATGTCCCACTTTTTAAACTGCTCGTTATAGAACCCCTCTGGCAATTCATCGCGGGTCACAAACAACTGAATTTGCGCACTAGAATCCTGAATATGCGCAAAACTGGCCTTACCCATCACACGCTTTAGCATGATACGGCCAGCTACTGAAACACGCACTTGTTTTTCATCAAGGGTTTCTTTATCGAATTGATCGTACTGATCAATCATATCTTGTGCCAAATGCTCTGGCTTAAAGTCATTGATAAAAGGATTGCCCGCTTCTCTGAGTGTCGCTAATTTGGATCTTCTCTCGGCAATCAGCTTGTTGTCTTCTGTCATACTCGGTGTTAGTGTTGTGTTTTTTGTTCTAATTCTTGTTGCGCTAAGGCTTTGGCTTTGGCCAAATCTACCTCAGACTCTGCGTCTCTGCCTAGGCGCTTCAACAAGGTGCCACGATTATAATAAGCCTGGTAGAAATTTTCATCCAATCCAATCGCTCGGGTTAAGTCTTCATAGGCCAAATCGTCCTTGCCAATTTTACTGTAAGCATTGCCGCGATTGTACAAGGCTGCAATATATTTCCCGTCCAGTGAAAGCGCTTGCGTATAAGCTTCAATGGCCAGCTCTAATTTATCCAATCGATCATAACAATTGCCCAGGTTGTTATAACTGCCTGCGTCTTGGTTATTGATGGCTAACGCCTGTTCAAAATACTCAGCTGCCTGCGCAAAATTTTCCTTCTCTTGTTCCATGTAGGCAATACAAAAATACGCCTCAGAGCTATTAGGATTGGCTTTGATGCTCTCACCCATACTCTCAATCGCCAAGTCGTGATTGCCTTGCATCAGATGCAGATTGCCTAACGATAGGTGGCAATTGGCTGCCAATTCTTTGCCACAAGCCGGGTGTTTTAGCACTTCATGCCAGGCTTGAATGGCTTTTGAAGTCTCGGCATTTTTTTGATGAGTGTAGGCGCTCACCATTAACTCACCCAGCTCAGTCTCTAGTGGTTTATTCATGACAAAGTAATAATCAGTGTTCGCGTGTTTTGACCAGCGCGATGTTCGTATAAAAACAAGCCTTGATAGCGGCCTAGATCTAATTGACCATCGGCCAGAGGCAGGGTTTTACCCTCGCCGGTTAGAATAGATCGAATGTGGCCCGAGGTATCAAAATCCCCTTCGTTATTATGCTGATATCTGGGATCGCCATCAGGGATGCTACGTTGTAGATAGGACTCAATATCGCTTAATAAATTCGGATCTTCGTTGCCAGTAACGATCAACGAAGCAGAGGTATGCTTAACAAATACATGAGCCAGTGCAGCATCGGTCGCATGTGCTGGTAGCGCCTGATTAACCAAATCCGTAATCTCAACCACGCCTCGACCCTGGGTCGAGACACTGAGTTCAAAACGCTTGCTCATTTCAACAGCTCTTTGGCTTTGGCAGTATCGACTGAAGTTTCACTGACCACTTTCTTATTTTTAATGGAGCGAATCAGTAGCCACACCCCTAAGAGCAAGAGTACAAACGGGGCAAACCATAATAGATAGGTTGAGCTTCTGACCGGCGGTTTAAACACCACAAAATCGCCATATCGGTCGGTCATATAAGTGCGAATCTGATCGTCAGTTTTATCGCTGCCAATCATCACTTTGACTTGTTCGCGCAGATCTTTGGCCAGGCCCGCATTCGAACCACCAATACTCTGACCCTGACACACAGGACAGCGAATCTCGTCAATCAGTGCACGATAACGTTGCTCTTGGGCTTGGTTTTGGAAAGTTTTGGCCTCAATAGTCTCGGCAAAACTCGAGTGAATTAGACCAATTAACAAGACAAAACGAATAAAATGTCGCATACTTCATTGAATACAGAAAACGCCAGTTTGAATTTTAACCCATGCCACTGATTACGCTTGATAATATTTCGCTAAGCTTCTCGGATAAACCTATCCTTCACGAGGTCAGTGCCACCATTCACAAGGGTGATAAGATTGCACTGATTGGTCGTAACGGCGAGGGCAAGTCTTCTTTTATGCGCGTTTTGGCCGGCACCATCTTGCCCGATGATGGCAAGATGAAGGTGCAAAATGGCACGCGCATTAGCTACCTAGAACAAACCCCACCACAGGACAACGACAAGGATCTTTTTAGCATTGTGGCCGAAGGTCTGGGTCAGATTGGCGAAACCGTGGCCCGCTATCGAACGCTGATCAACCAGGGCGAGGTGAATGAGTCTAGCCAATTGCAACATCTGATCGATGAACAAGACGGTTGGTCTTATCTGCATCAGATTGAAGCCATGCTCAATCGTTTTCATCTGAATCCTGAAGTCAGTCTCTCTACCTTGTCAGGTGGTTGGCGTCGTCGCGTGATGTTGGCCAGAGCATTGATTCAACAACCGGATGTGCTACTGCTAGACGAACCCACCAACCACATGGACATTACCGCCATTTTAGATTTGGAGAAAATGCTCAATGACTACCACGGCACCTTGGTACTGATCAGCCATGATCGTGCCTTTGTGGCCGGTATTGTGAATAAGGTGTTTGATCTGGATCGGGGCAATCTGGCCGTGTTTGACTGTGGCTACAAGGATTACGTCAAGCGCAAGGAAGGCTTGTTAAACGCCGAGGATTTGGCCAACCAGCGTTTTGATAAAAAACTGGCACAAGAAGAGGTGTGGATTCGCCAAGGCATTAAAGCCCGACGCACTCGCAACGAAGGTCGCGTACGCGCCCTAGAACAAATGCGACAAGAGTTTGTTAACCGCCGCAAAAAACAAGGCAAGGTTAAGATCCACTCGGTTGACGAGGATGAAAAGCGCACCTCAAAACTGGTGTTTGAGGTGAAAAATCTCTCTTATAGTATTGGCGAGCTGCAATTGGTCAAGGATCTCAATCTACTGGTGTTAAAAGGCGAAAAAATTGGTATCGTTGGTGGTAATGGTTCGGGTAAATCCACCCTGATTAAATTACTACTGGACAAGCTGCAACCCGACAAAGGCTCAATTCGTCGCTCCAAGACCATTCAGTTAGCGTATTTTGACCAAATGCAAGAGACGCTAGATCCCAATATGCGCGCCATGGATTTTGTCTCCGAGGGACGCGAGCGCATTGACATTGGCGGCAAATCCAAACATATTATTGGCTATCTCCGACAGTTTCTGTTTACCGGCAAACAAGCCATGGCACCGATTCGAATGTTCTCCGGCGGTGAGAAGAATCGCCTAATGCTGGCCAAGATTCTTTCCAAACCGGCCAACCTGCTGGTGCTGGATGAACCGACCAACGACCTGGATGTGGAAACCTTGGAGTTATTAGAAGAGATGCTGGTGGACTATGCCGGCACACTTATTATTATCTCTCATGATAGAACCTTCTTAAACAACGTGGTGAGCTCCACCATTGTGATGGATGGTAATGCTCAAATTACACAGTATGCCGGTGGTTATGACGACTATCTAATCCAAAAACAAGAAACTCAAAAGCAGCAAGCTGCCAAGCCTAAGGCCAAACCGGCCAAAGCCAATCCAACGGGTAAGAAGAAACTGAGCTACAAAGAACAGCAGGAACTCAAAGCCTTGCCAGATAAAATTGAAGCGGCTGAGATTGAAATTGGTGAGTTGCAATTGCAACTCTCCGATCCTGAATTCTTTAAACAGGACGATTCTCAAGATGCGCTGATCCGCCTCGCCAGACTCGAGGCCGATCTTGAGCGCTATTATGAAAAATGGAGTGAGCTCGAATGACCAACCCTATCCCTTTGATTGTCGATTTGGATCACACCTTGATTGATACCGATCTGCTATACCAATCGTCTATACGCTCACTTAAGCGCAATCCACTATTGATTTTCCTCTACCCATTTTGGTTTTTCCAAGGTAAAGGCTACTTAAAAGATCAGCTGATTAAGCATTGCCAGATTGATGTCACTGAGCTGCCCTATATTGACAAAACCATTGATTATATTCACCAGCGCAAACAACAGGGATCACCAATCATTTTAGCCACCGCCTCGCATCAATACTACGCCCTGCAAGTGGCCCAACATTTGGGTATTTTTGATGATGTGATGGCCAGCGATGCCAGCTTTAATTTATCCTCTCACAATAAGGCAGACAAACTGATCGAACGCTTCGGTCACAAAGGCTTTGATTATATGGGGGATCATATGCGCGACTTGCCGGTTTGGGAAGCCTCAAACCTGTCGATTTTGGTGAACGTTAATCAGCGTGTGATTAACAATACCCAACACCTAGAAACCTTGGTGCTTTAACCTTCAATCAAATAAGACAGCGAGCCCAGTAGTAGGTAAATCACACTGGTCACCACCAAGGTGGCTGCAATCACTCGCGCCAAACCTAGGTTTCTACCCAGTAGACGCTTATTGACAAACCAGATGATGTAGGCAATCACCACAACGGCGAGTAAGATACGAATAATAGAAAACATAGGGTTAAGGCTTTAAGTTTTCTCTTATTTTATCTGCAAGTGCCAGTGAGATACCCTCAACTTTGGCAATTTCTTCACGCGAGGCTTTCGCAATCTCTTGCAGGCCACCAAAATGATTCAGTAGTGCCAAGCGCTTCATCTTGCCAATCCCAGGGATGGTTTCCAGGGTTGATTGGCGACGTTTCTTGTCGCGCTTTTTGCGATGATTTTTAAGCGCAAACCGGTGTGACTCATCGCGGATGTGGTTAACCAGCAGCAAGGCCAAATCATTAATCGCCAAGTTAATTTTACGCACCACCTCACCCTCTTTTAGAATCAGGGTTTCCAATCCTGATTTGCGCCCTTCGCCCTTGGCAATACCAACCAATTGGATCTCATCAATACCAATCGAATCCATCACCATTTGTGCTTGGTTCAGTTGCCCTAGACCACCATCAATAAACACCAGATCGGGCAGTCCTTGATCTTCTTTCAAGAGACGAGAATAGCGCCTGTAAACCGCTTGATTCATGGCCGCATAATCATCCCCTGGGGTGATGCCATCAATGTTAAAAAAACGGTAACGACTTTTCTTGGGTTTGCCTTGTTCAAACACCACACAAGAAGCCGTGGTTGCCTCACCTGAACTATGACTAATGTCAAAGCACTCAAGCCAATTTGGCAAGCTGTCTAGATTCAGCAGTTGCTGCAGGCGTTGCAATTGACCAAATTTGGTAAATCTGGAAATCAGATGTTGGTGCAAATTCTCTTTGGCATTGAGCGTAGCCATCTTGATAAAATGCTTTTGCTCGGCTCTGATGGTATCAGTAATCTGCACATCCAAGGCTGAAGCAATTAATGCTTTGTCTTCAATCTTATGACTGAGCGCAATGCGCTGAGGCAGCTGCTTACCCAAATAGTACAAAGGCAAAAACGCGCTCAATACTTCTGACTCACTGCGATGCTTGGCATTTTTAGGCAAGATAAATTCTTGTGCCACTTGCCGACCGCCACGCACAAACACCACCTCAATACCAAACACATGATCTTGTTTGGCAATCGCCACCACATCCATATCGCCCATGGCGCTAGAGCTGTGCTGCTCTTGGATGCTTCTAAGCTCAATCAACTGGTCGCGATACTTGGCGGCCAATTCAAAATCCAGCGCCGCAGAAGCCGCTTGCATTTTCTCAGAGACATGTTCTAACACGTCAACCGCCTGGCCGGATAAAAACAGGCGCATCATCTCCACATCCTGGGCATAATCCTGATCACTAATCTTGCCCACACAGGGCGCTGAACACAGGTCGATTTGATACTCCAAACATGCTCTCGAGCGCGAACGATAGACACCATTGGTGCATTGCCGTACTTTAAAGATTTTTTTCAGCAGAGAGAGCGAATTTCGCACCACTTGTGCCGAGGGATAAGGACCAAAATATTGAAACTGTTTGTTTTTCGTGCCTCGATACAAACCCGCTCGAGGATGTTGGTCATTGCTAATAAAAATATAGGGATAACTCTTGGCGTCTTTTAACAAGACGTTGTAGCGAGGCTTGTGCTGCTTAATCAGCTCATTCTCTAATAGCAGTGCCTGGGTTTCAGTCTCGGTAATAATGATGGTAAAGTCTTGAATATTGGCCACCAAGGCCTTGGTTTTTCCATCCGTATGCGTCTTTGAGAAATAACTGGAAACGCGCTTTTTCAGGTTTTTGGCCTTGCCCACATAAATCACCTCGCCGTGTTTATCCAACATCTGATAAACCCCAGGATAATGACTTAAATTTTGCAATTTCTCTGTTAAATTCATTCGCTACCAAGTCGCTGAAAAAAGGTAAAATATCGGCTATATTTACTCAAAATTATGCGATGTTTAAGTATCTAGTCATTATAGGGTCTATTGTCTTGAGCAATTACGCTTTGGCCAATACACAAGCCCCAGGTTTGGAAAACACCGATGCCAAGGTGATTGACATCATTGACCCGCCGAATTCTGCCGCTTTAAATATCATGGTGGATGCGCTAAGCTCACTCAAGGAATTAAAAAAGCAAGGTAAAGCCAGTCCTGAGAATGTTGAGGCACTGATTCGTCTAAAGTTGGTACCTAGCCTTGCTATTGGTGTGGCCACACAAATCACCCTAAGTAATCATTGGGAAGGGCTTAACACCCAGCAAAAACAATTTTTTCAGCGCTATATTACCGAGTCCTTGATTCAAGATTATGTGGGTATTTTGTCGGCCTATGAAAACATTCAGTCGGTGCAAATCACCGTTGACCCTCAAGTCAAGCGCAAGGACAATCGCGCCATTGTTAAGTTGATCGTAACACTTAACGAGACTGAAAAACCTTTTCATGTGTCATTAAAAATGATTCGTCTTAACAGCTGGCATGTGTACGACTTGGTGTTCTCTGGGGTGAGTATTGTGAAAAACTATGAGGCGCAATTTAACTCTTACATCAAACGCAAAGGTTTGGACGCGTTGATTCAGCGCTCGCAGAAAAAGCTAGATAAGATCGGGCAAAAATAATGTATAAGCTGGTAATCCATGGTGGCAAACCACTCAGTGGCAG
>CAZMJI010000048.1:0-7959 GCA_964566765.1 uncultured Piscirickettsiaceae bacterium | reverse complement strand
CACTCACTACTGAATCATCAGCCAGACTTGCCTGTTTGGATTGATGGCGCTATTCATAAAGCCTGCCACTTAGATCCTGAACAGCGCTATGAGTCGCTGAGTGAGTTTTTGTATGATTTGCAAAATCCAAATCCAGCATTTACTCAGCTCAATTATGCAGCTACCAAACCTAAACAGCGGTCGATTAAACATTATCTACTGCTGTCTTTTGCACTGAATTTAATCTTGCTTTTACTCTTGGTTATTAAATAAGCTTATGAATATTAAAACAACGTGTCCTTATTGTGGTGTGGGTTGCGGTATTGAGATCTCACGCAGTGGTTCGACACTACACTTATCGGGCGACAAAGACTCCAAGGTTAATCAAGGCATGTTGTGTATTAAGGGACAAACCTTGTTGGACACCATTGGCACCGATCAAGATCGTCTATTAACCCCGTCTCTGGGCAGCTGGGGCAAGACCATCAAAACCATGGCCGACAAATTCCGCTCAACCCCGAAAGAAGCCATTGCCTTGTATCTGTCGGGGCAGATGCTAATGGAAGACTTGTATGTGGCGAAGAAATTTGCCCACGCCTTTGGTATTAAAAACCTAGAGAGTAATTCGAGGCTGTGCATGTATTCAACCGTTGAGGCCAACAAGCGCGCTTATGGGGCAGATATTGTGCCAGTGTCATTTGATGATATTTATCTGGCTGAGACCATTTTCATCATCGGTAGTAATACCGCGGATTGCCACCCGATTGTGTTTAACCATGTGCGTAAGTCTAAGGCTTTCGTGGTTTGTGTTGATGTGTATGAAACCACCACTGCCAAACAAGCAGATCTATTTATCCAGGTTGAGTCCGGCAATGATTTAGAGGTGATTCAGCAATTACACCAGCAAGACTGGTTTGCTAACAAAAAAACCCTGAGTATTTACTCGCAAGGCATTACCCAGTCCAGTGATGCCACCAATAAAGTCAATGCGCTGATTAATGAGCACATTAAAACTGGCAATATCAACAAGCCGGGTTGTGGCGTGTTGTCGCTAACCGGTCAGTGTAATGCCATGGGTGGTCGTGAGGTGGGGATTCGCACTCAAGATTTAACCGCGACCGAGTTTTTCTCCACCGATCAGATTAAGTTGTTGTGGGTAATGGCCACCAATCCAGCACACAGCATGATCAACTATCGCAAGATTGATACCTTGATTGTTTCGGACTTCACTCAGACGTTGACCACACAGCAGGCGGATATTGTGCTGCCAGCTTGCTCCTGGTCGGAAAAATCCGGCCATCAAAAGAATTCGGATCGACGCTACCTTGAGCAAAATGCTTTCATTCCCCCGGCAGGTGAATCCAAACCCGATTGGGAGATTATCTGTCTATTGGCCAGAGAATTGGGCCTAGATGGTTTTGCTTATCGTAATGTTGAGCAAATCTGGCAGGAGATGGCGATTGACACCCGCTGGGAGCCAAGAATACCCGTGCGCGAGGTGCCGGTTGAGATTGATCCTAAGCCAGGCAGGGTCTATGGTCAGGCGCAAAACAATGCCAGGTTGTTGGCACAGTGGCACACCATGTCACGCACACAAAAATCCAATAAGCTAAATGAGATGAGCAAACAAAACCCTAATTTTGTCTCCATTCATCACACCACCAATGCCGAGCTGTTTAAGGATCGCGAGGTTGAGTTGGATAAGTATTCCAAACAACCCAGCTTTAAAGCCTAGAGTATTGCTAGTATTCCGGCCCAACCCTTGACCTGAGTTAAGCCTTTTTGCCGCCAACTTAGCTAAAATAGGGCGCTATGGACGCAATGGCTACCTATCTCGATTACCTACTACCACTATTATTTTTTATTGTGGCCTTCGTGTATTCGTCTGTGGGCATGGGTGGCGGCTCCTCTTATACCGCGCTGATGGTGATTGTTGGCATGTCCTCGCTGGTGATTCCCATGGTATCGCTGTCGCTAAACTTGTTGGTTAGCAGCTTAGGCAGTTACAACTTTTTGCGCAACCGCCATGGCAAGTGGCGCATTATTTTGCCGTTTTTACTCTCTGCCATACCATTTGCTTATGTGGGCGGTGCACTGCAATTGCCAAAAGTGGTGTTTTTGTGGTTGTTACTGGCCTCGCTGATATTGGTGGCAGCGCGCATTTACTTATGGCAAGAAACCAGTTTTAACATCACCTTAGGTGCGCGTCAAAAGCTTTGGCTCTCACTGGTATCAGGCTCAATCTTGGGTTTATTGGCTGGTATTGTTGGCATTGGCGGCGGCATTTACCTGGTGCCACTGATTATTATGTTTAATCTAGGTACACCCAAGCAAGCCGCTGCCGCTGGCGCGGTGTTTGTATGGATGGTGTCGCTCTCG
Source organism: uncultured Piscirickettsiaceae bacterium (assembly GCA_964566765.1). Lineage (GTDB taxonomy): Bacteria > Pseudomonadota > Gammaproteobacteria > PS1 > Pseudothioglobaceae > Thioglobus_B. The sequence goes on along the minus strand of CAZMJI010000048.1, from coordinate 5,601 downwards.
GGGCTGATCTCACGTTTGCAATACAATATGATCGATCTCTGGGCTTATTTGCCACTGATTGTGGCGGTGGTGATTGGCGGATTTTTAGGCTCTTATTGGGGCTCGTTTAAATACAGCGCCAAAACCCTAGAGAAGACCTTGGGCGTGATTATTTTGCTGGCTATTGGCTTCTTGTTGAAAAAACTGTTGTTTTAGTCGAGTTTCCAGCCTTCAGGGCGTCTGATACCGGAAGTTTTACAGGCTTGTCTGACATAGCCATGAGGAAACATAAAAAACAGCTTGGCCTTGGCGCGTTTCTTGTTAAAGCCATGTTCGCTAACTAAGTGTTTGATGGTGTGTCGTACCTCTGGAAACTTTTGATTGTCTTGATAGTATTGGCGAATAAAGTCGAACACTTGCCAATAGTCATCATCTAGGGTTAAGCCTTCGGTTTTGGCTAGCTCACGTGCCACCTCATGGTCCCAATCCTCCGGATTGACCAAATAGCCTTCTGCATCAAGTTGAATGTGTTTGTTGTTGATTTTCATAGCCAACAGCTGCCAGCAGCCAGACTCGCCCCAAGGTGTCGGCACAACTGTTTTTTCTTATTATGGTTGATTGTTTGGCCTAGTATCTCAACAAACCCAGCCAAAGGCATTGATATAGATCAAGTTTGACCCTAATTTTGCCAATTAGACGATGGGCAGCGTGATGTTGGATTGGTAATGGTGCCATTCATAACGCTTAGGATAGTGTCGACGATAGTATTCAAACTGCGACAGATTGGCAATGGCTTGCGTGTCTTGCTCAAAGTCATAAATGGCGTTAAGCGTGTCTTTTAAGTTGTTCTCATTTACCGTGAGCGTACCTGGGTTGGTTAAGTTGGCAATACTTGGATCGATGTCTTGATCTAAGTAGGCACACAAGGCCTCGTACACCATAAAGCTGCCCATAAATTTGGCATCAATAGAGTGGCCGGCAATATGTGGCGTGGCCCAATAAGCACGTGCTTGCAAATCGGTGTTGATATTGGGTTCGTTCTCCCAGCAGTCAATCACATCTTCTAGGGTCTGTGTTTGCGCCCAAATATCTTCATCAATCACCCCGCCTCTGGCCGCATTGAACAAAATGCTGTGCTCACCAATGTGGTGGAAATTATCTTTATTCAGCAGGCGATACGACGGGTGCTCACCGTCAAAGGTCAGCGGGGTATGGAAAGTGACGATATCAGCGCTTAATGCCGCGCTCAAGTCAACAAACTGCGGTAAGTCTTCAGTGGCTTGTCTGGGCGGATCGTTCAGTAGAGTCTTAATCCCCATCAATTCAGCCTTGGCCGCCAAGCGTGAGCCCACATTGCCGACGCCAACAATCCCCAGGGTTTTGTCTTGGTAATCAAACCCGTGTTTGTCTGCCAGATTAACAATCGCGGTAATCACAAATTCCGCCACTGCCATGGCGTTACAGCCTTGCGCGGAGAAAAATTCAATGTTGTTTTGTCTTAGATAGTCTTGATCCACGTGATCCAGGCCGGCCACGGTTGAGCCGACAAAACGCACGGTTGAGCCTTCGAGTAGCGCTTGATTAACCTGGGTTCTAGAGCGCACAATCAGGATGTCAGCGTCTTTAACACAAGCATGATCAATGTCTCTGCCAGGCAGGGCAGTAATGTCGCCAAAATTAGCAAAGATTTCTTGGTAAGCGTAACACGCGTCGTCAATAACCAGTTTCATAGGGTCCAATTAATCGGGGTTAAACCGTGCATTTTAAGGTAATCATTGGTTTGAGAGAAGTGCCTAGAGCCAAAAAAACCTCGATGCGCCGACAAGGGGGATGGGTGAGGGGCGCGCAGTACCAGGTGCTTAGAAGCATCAATCAGTACAGCCTTTTTTTGCGCATAAGCACCCCACAGAAGAAAGACCACATGCTCTTTGTGCTCACTGATCAGTTGAATCACGGTGTCGGTAAACACCTCCCAGCCCTGATTGGCATGTGCACCCGGGGTGTTTTCCTCAACCGTGAGCACACTATTGAGCAGCAACACTCCTTGGTTGGCCCAAGCGCTTAAATCACCATTAGTGCCAGGATCAGCACCCAGATCACTGGCAATTTCTTGGTAGATATTTCTCAGTGAGGGTGGCAGTGGTGTACCCTCGGGCACCGAAAAGCTTAGACCTTGAGCTTGTCCTGGGTTGTGATAAGGGTCTTGCCCCAGAATCACCACTTTGACCTGATCAAAGTTGGTTAGCTCAAAGGCTCGAAACCACTGACCCTTGGGTGGGTAGATGGTGGCACCTGCTTGGGCGCGTTGATTTAAAAAACTTAAGAGTTTTTGAAAGTAGGCCTGTTGAGACAGACCTTGCAAGGGTTCGGACCAAGTGCCAATCTCTGTCATTAGTTTGAAGCCCACCAGAGGCGTAGACGATAGCCTAGGGTGGTGGTGTAGCCCACTTCAGTGAAGCGTATGTTGCCACCAGGGTCGATAATAAAGCTGGTCGGGGTGCCATTTACCCCAAAGCGGTTGGCCAGAGTGCCGTGATTGTCATTAACGATGTTATTGATTGCTAACTGGTGTTCTGAGGCATAGGCCTTAATCTCTTCATCGCTGCCAGATTGCAGCGCGATATTCACCACCTTGTATTCAGGCATCAGCGCTTGAATGTTAGGATTAGAGAGTTCACAAATCTTGCACCAACTGGCCCAGAAATGCACCAGCATGGCTTGATCCTCTCTAGGCTTGGTGTCGATAATGTCACCACTTAAAGTTTTCGAGGCAAAAGAGGGGATTTGACCCTGGGTTAGGTCTTGTTGCTGGTAAAAACGCATGGCAAAAATTGCTAAAATAATCATTAGCACTTGCATGAGAGTTTTACGGCGGGGTCGTTGAATCTTCATAAGATCATTTTATAACGAAAGCATGATGACAGATTGGATTAAGCGTTGGGAAGTGGGAGAAACGGGTTGGCATCGAGATCAGACTAACACCACTTTGCTTGATTTTTTTGATTGTTTGTCGCTTACCTCGGGTGATCGAGTATTTGTGCCTTTGTGTGGCAAAACCTTGGACATGGCATTTTTCCTTTCTCAAGGTATTGAGGTGGTTGGGGTTGAACTCAGTGCTTTGGCGATCGAAGCCTTTTTCCAAGAGCAACAGCTGGATTACCGGCGTCAGCAACAGGGTGCATTGGTCGTATATCAAGCCCCAGGTATTAGCCTATATTGTGGCGATTATTTTGACCTAGAGGCACAGCATTTACAAGGGGTTTCAGCGGTATATGATCGAGCGGCATTGGTGGCGCTGCCAGGCGATGTAAGAGCAAAATATGCAGCGCATTTATGTTCTATAATACCTAAGGCGTCGCGAATGCTATTATTGACGTGGGACTATCCACAGGCGCAAATTGACGGACCGCCTTTTGCCGTGAGTGAGGCAGAGGTGGCGCGTTTATATGGTTCGTGTTTTACCTATCAACAACTGCAGTGTGTTGAAGCGATTGATCACGAGCCTAAATTTCAACACGCTGGGGTTGAGACGATTAAAAAAGCAACATATTGTTTGCACATGAGGGAGAAAAATGGCTAAACAAGTAGCGGGGGTGGTTGCCCAATTCGGCACCAAAGGTTATGGATTTATTACTGGTGATGATGGTAATAAATATTTCGTTCATCAAAAAAACATCTACAACAAGTCTCGACTGAAAGCAGACACACGTGTGAGTTTCGACGTGGAACAATCAGAAAAAGGCTTGGTCGCCGTTAACGTGACTTTAGAAGGCGCCAATAAAGCCAAAGTTCGAGTTAACAATCAGACCCAGGGTCTATCAGATGCAACCATCAAAACTTTGTTTGTGATTGTGTTCTTGATTCAAGCAGTACTTGCCTATAAGGTCTTTGTCGCTTAATGAAAAAAAGCTTACTGATTGCACTGATGTCGCTGTGGCTAAGTGGTTGTTTCTCAACCCCGGCGGTCACAGTTAATAACATTTGTCACTTAATGGACGAAGAAGTCAGTTGGTATCAGGCGGTGCGTGCTACTGAGAAGAAGTATGGTGCACCGGCGCATGTGCAATTGGCGATTATGTATCAAGAATCGCGATTCCAATCGGATGCCAAACCACCCAGAGAGAAGCTCTTAGGTGTGATTCCGTGGTTTAGACCAACCACTGCGTATGGTTTTGCACAGGCGGTTGACAACACTTGGAAGTGGTATCAAAACGACAGCGGCAATCGCAATGCCGATCGTGACGACTTCGAAGATGCGATTGATTTTGTCGGCTGGTATATCAACAAGTCTAGGCAGCAGTCTGGTATCTCTAAATCAGATGCTTATCATCAGTACCTGGCCTACCACGAAGGTCATGGCGGCTTTAATAAGCGCAGCTATCAGTCTAAACCACAGTTGTTAAAGGCGGCCCGCAGTGTGGAGCGTAACGCCAAGCGTTACCAACAACAGCTAGAACAGTGCCGATCACAGCTCGACTCTAATCGATCTTGGCGTTGGCTTTGGTAGTATTTGAGCAATGAGTGAGTGGATTAAGGTACTAGAGTCCCTGCCTAAGTCAGGCACCATGACTGAAGTTGAAGTGAACGGCAAAGCACTGCTGATTGCTGAATTTGACGGTCAGCTTTATTGTGCAGAGAATCGTTGCCCCCATGAAGACATTAAATTAAGCCTGGGTTGCCTTAAAGCAGGTAGGGTACAATGCTCGCTGCATGGCTACAGCTTTGATCTGGCCACCGGACAAAGTAGCGATATTGATGTCGAGTCTATGCAAACCTACCCTGTTAAGGTAGAGAACAATTGTATTTTTATTGAGATTTAATCATGGATTCACAAGCGCTTATGCATTCAATTATTCAACGTATTGCCACTGGGCCAGAGTTGAGTAAGGACTTAGATTTAGCAGAGACTAAAGCTGGCATGCAAGCCATCTTGCGTGGCGAGATTGACGATGTACAGTCAGCCATCTTTCTCATCGCACTGAGAATGAAGCGCGAGACCGAGGAAGAAAATAAGGGTGTTCTGGCTGCGATCTTGGCTGAGAGTGATAAGCAACAAGTGGCTGTGGAGAATCTGGTGGATCTGGGCGACCCTTATAGTGGTTATAATCGCTCGATTCCAGTGTCTTCATTTCTACCGCCGCTGTTGGCAGAGCTGGGCTTGCCAACAGTGATTCACGGCCTGGACAGTGTGAGCCCAAAGTTTGGCCTAACGCATCGACACGTGGTTGAGGCGCTGGGATTATCGGTTGATCATTCAACGGCGGAGGCTAAAACGCGTCTTGAGGATGCTAGTATCGGCTGGAGTTATATTGATCAGGCCAGTTATTGCCCGGGTCTGCACAACCTGGTACCTTTAAGAGATCGCATTATTAAACGCACGGTAATCAATACCGTGGAAACCCTAATCACGCCACTGCGTGGCAAAACCACGCATTCGGTGTTAGGCTATGTGCACAAACCTTATCCGCCAAAATATGCCGCGTTGGTTGAAGCATCAGGCATGGAAAGTGCCTTGTTGATTCGTGGTGTTGAGGGTGGCGTGGTACCCTCACTCAGACAAAAAGGCTTGATGGTGTCGTATGCAGGTACCACAGAGATGGATCGTGTTGACATTGAGCCTGC
>CAZMJI010000047.1:0-8124 GCA_964566765.1 uncultured Piscirickettsiaceae bacterium | reverse complement strand
ACTTGACATATTAGAGTTTTATGATATAATGACCACCATCTAGCCACTCTCCCCCCAAGAATTATTCTCTCCTCAAGAGATAAGGTGGCTAGATACCCTAATTAAGAATATGAGTTTAATGATGAAAAAGACAATGGCAACAATCGCTTTAGGACTAACGTTAACCACCGGTGTGATGGCAAACGAAGCGCAGCCGTATGCAACTTTCAATCCACTATTTATGCTGGAGTCTTTAACTCAGAAAGCTGACAGCGCGCTGTATAACTACGGTAATCAAGGCTATGATTTCGTGGTGGGTGCTATTGAGCTGCCAACACCTAGAATGCCACAACAGCTGGCGGCACTAGATCAGTAATCAGTAAGCAACGGCGGCGTTGATCGCCACACTGCTAGGCTCGTCTAACAAGTCACTACGTACACGAATATTGAGCATCTCACCCGTATTCGGTTGTTTGGACATGCGTGTGGTAAATTCTCTGCCTTCGTAAGACAGTTTGATGCGATAGCCCGCCAATGATTTAGAGGTGTTTTGTTGGTAGCTAACACGATAACAGTTCGGCGAATACGTCTGACAAGGCTGGATAACCTTCTTCAGTGTGTAGTTCATGTAGATTGGCTCGACCGACTCAATCTGAGCATTGATGATCTGCGTATTGGCGTGTGTACTGCCTAACAACACCAAGCCTGTTACTAGGGCTAGGGTAGTTTTAAGCAATGCTCTGGGCATTAATTTTTGCATTCGTTATAATCCTATTTTCTAGTTTTTTGCAAAACTATATTATAATTTTCTAATATTATGTTATAATAATACTAGAAAATCATGCTCTCTCCCCCAGAGACGTATCGTGTGATTTTCTTAATAGGTGGTCGTTTTTTTATTCTCCTCAAGTTTAGCTAGGCGGCCACCTACTTTTTCCCCTCTAAAAAAGTAATCACGAAGCCCATCATAGCGGTTTGCAAGTAATTTGCAACACTATCATTAAAGCATAATTTTATGATATGGTGATATGCCTACAAAACGTAGGGATTAGTGCAAGGTTTCAGGTGAAACGTAGTCTTGTTTTGAGGGTTGTAATGTCTCTTGGATAAACAAGACGCCCATGCGCACAAACTCAATGATCTCAGATAAATCTTGCGCATTTTGCTCGTCTTCTAGCAAGTCAGCGTCCAGCTTGGCAATCTCGCTAAAGTCTTTGATCATCTCCAGCACGTCTTCATCGTGGGTGGAGATTTTTTGCAGTCCCAAGCCCGATAAAAAACCTTGGCACCACTGAATCAGGGTGTTGGCTTGCTCGCCTAGACGGGCGCTCTCGTCGGCAATCAGTAGGCGAAAGCCCAGGGTGGGGTCGCTCAGACCGGATAGCGTTTGATTAAAAATGCTGGCCAAATCCTCATGGGCGGCCTTCTCGCTTAAGTTGTTCAGATCAATACTGACCAATACCTCGTTAAGCCAATCATCCAGGCTCACATCAGGCTTAACACAAGCAAAGCCGCACAAAATACCATGCGCACTAGAGATGGTGTCGTCGGTGTTCAGGTTAAATAGAACCGACTTATACTGATCATAATCCAGTGGCTGGCTCATGCTTTGCCTGCCAGAATTGCCATTACCGCCATACGCACCGCAATGCCGTTGGTGACTTGTTGCAAAATCACCGACTGCTCGCCGTCGGCCACACTAGAGTCAATTTCAACCCCGCGGTTGATTGGACCCGGGTGCATAACAATGGCATCAGGTTTGGCCAGCGCTAGGCGCTCTGGCGTTAAGCCGTAACTTTCAAAGTATTCTTGTTCGTTGGGAATCTCGGCCTCAAGCATGCGCTCTTTTTGTAGACGTAGCATAATCACCACATCGGCACCGGCTAGGCCTTCGTCCATTTGTTCAAAGCGCTTGATCACCCCATTGTGCTCTGCGCCGTATTGCAATCCAGCGGGGGCAATTAGGCGAATGTCAGTGGTGCCCAGGGTTTTCAGTGCTTGGATCTCAGAGTGCGCGACACGAGAGTGTTTAATATCACCAACAATGGCAACTGATAGCTTGTCAAAGCTGTGTTTGTGTTGACGAATGGTCAGCACATCTAATAGGGCTTGAGTTGGGTGCGCATTAATGCCATCACCGGCATTCAAAATCGCCACACCCGATAGATTTTCAGCCACATGGTGCGGCAGACCGTTTTGTTTATGACGAATCACAAACATGTCAATTTGCATGGCCTTTAGCGTTTGCATGGTATCCATCAAGGCTTCATTTTTCTTCAGCGCTGAGTTGGCCAGGTCGACGTTAATCACCTTAGCGCTATTACGTTTGGCAGCAATCTCAAAGGTGTTTCGAGTTCGAGTAGAGGGCTCAAAAAACAAGTTGGCCACCGACATATCATCCAGCGCTTTGGATTTTTGTAGGTTGCCTTGCTCATCCAGCAGGCTGTCAGCCACATCGAGAATGTGGGTAATATGTTGTTTGGATAAGCCTTCAAGACCTAATAGGTGAATCAGTTGATCGTTGGGATCAAGTTGCGCGTCGTTGCTAATCGAAACAGTGTTCATTTAAGTAGCTCTGCAATATCAGTTGTGATGAATGTTTGTCCACCTCACCACGCTTGGCGTTTTTGTGATGGTGATTGTATTTTAGTTGTTTTTTGGCTTCGAATGAGGACAAATACTCATCAATAAACACCACCTCAACCTCGTAGCGTGCTTGTAGCTTACGCCCAAACGACTTGGCAATAAAGGTCATTTCCTGCGCCTCACCTTGCTCATCATAGGGCAGGCCCACCACCAATAGATCGGCCGGATGACTGTTGAGGATTTTGTCAAATTCGTCCCAATTGGTGGAGCCATCTTTGTGGTTTTTAACCACCGATAGGCCGCCGGCTTGTTTGGTTAGGCTATTGGCAAGCGCCACACCCGTGCGTTTGGTGCCGACATCAAAGCCCAGATAGGTTTTAATCATTGCAGCCTCTCAAACAGTTGGTAGCCCACATAACCATCGGCCGGTAAGTTATTGGCCGCTTGGTAGGCGCGGGCTGCGGCGCGCGTTTTAGGCCCAGAGATGCCATCCGGTTCACCGGTGTCAAAGCCCAGCGCGTTTAATCTGGTTTGAATGTGTTTGACCTGATCGCGACTGAGTGAGGGCTCAGACAGAGGCTTGGCTGTCAATTTGTCCGCGCCTGAGAGTCGGTCTGACAAATGCGCCACCGATAAGGCGTACAGAATAGAGCGATTCCAGCGCAGAATAATCGAGAAGTTCTGATACACCAAAAAAGCCGGCCCTTGGTGGCCCATTGGCAATACCACTGCGGCCTGCAGTGTGGCATCTGGCAGCTCAGAACCATCGGTGTTTTTCACTCCCAGTTGCTTCCAGTGCTGCAGCGACTGCCGGTGTTTAAGGTTGGCCAATTGGTAGTCAAAGGTCGTTGGCAGCTGAACTTCGCGCCCCCAGCGGTAACCGCGTTGCCAGCCCAAGGCTTTTAGGAAGTTGGCTGCTGAGGCAAAGATATCGGCCTGAGACTGCCATAGGTCAATTTTGCCATCTTGGTCGGCGTCTACACCATAGGCCGCAACATTGCTGGGCATAAACTGTACGCCACCCATTGCACCTGCCCAGGAGCCTTTGGCATCAGCTGGAATACGACCCTGGTCGATCAGTTTGAGCAGCACTAGCAGCTCTTTGGTAAAGAATTCGCTGCGACGCAGATCATGACCCAGGGTGGCCAACGAGCGCACCAATGACAGACTGCCGGTATGGTGGCCAAAATTTGACTCCAATCCCCAAAATGCCACAATCACATGCGGCGGCACTCCATATTGCTGGTAAATCTCTTGTAATTGCGCCCGATGCTCGGCCAGTTGTTTGGCGCCATTCTCCAGGCGATGTGCGCTCACGCGAGTATTAAGATAGCGCCAAAAGTTCAGACTAAACTCAGCCTGAGAACGGTCAAGCTTGAGTACTTTGGGATTGGGTGTTAAGCCAGTTAGCGTCAGGTCCAGCGTTTGTTTGGAGATGCCTTGTGCTTGTGCTTGATCTCGAATCTGGCTTAGATAATCATCAAATAAACCAGGGGTCTCTTGGGTATCATCTGCTAAGGCAGTTGCTGAAAACAGCAAAAAGAAAATCAGGCGCAACATGGCAAAATTATATAATGCTTAGACAACTAATCCTTCTTATATTTCTCCTGTTAAGCGGCTGTGCGAGTGAGCCAACGGTTTTTGAGCTGAATGGTCGCACCATGGGTACCAGTTATCAGATTCAGACGCTTGGCGCAGCCGCCCAGCGCGCTGAGGTTGAGCAAGTGTTGGCGCGCGTGAACCAGACTTTTTCTAATTGGGATCCAAACTCAGAGATTTCAAAACTTAATCGCAACTCGAGCGAGAACTGGATCTCGGTATCGAGCGCGCTATTTGAACTTTTGGTACAGTCACAACAACTCTACCAAAATACTCAAGGCTACTTTGATCCAGGTTTGGGACAGTTGATCGATCTTTGGGGGTTTGGACCCCAGCAGGTTGAGACGCCGCCTGATGCCAAGCAAGTGGCACAGGTGCTGCAGAGTGCCTCTATCACCCATCTGCAGTTGGTAGAAGGTCGGATTAAGAAACCCAAGGCGCTTAAGCTTAACTTGTCCGCGATCGCCAAAGGTTATGCCATTGATCAGCTGGCACACCTATTGGAGAGCCAAGGTATTGCGCATTTTATGATTGAGATTGGCGGTGAAGTGCTGGCTCGTGGTACTCGTGCCAACACACCTTGGAGAGTGGGTATTGAGATGCCTGCCGGGCAGTTGCCTAAGTCGATCGAGCTGAATAACCAAGCGGTGGCGACCTCGGGTGATTATCGTAACTATTGGCAGTATCAAGGTCAGCGTTATGCGCATATCTTGGATCCACAGACGGGCTTTCCAGCGGACAGTGATATCGCTTCTGTGAGTGTCATCACTCATAGTGCAGCACTGAGTGATGCCTATGCGACCGCAATGCAAGCCATGGGCAGCAAAAAAGCGCTACAATTAGCCCAACAGCTTGGTTTGCAAGTTGTGATTGTATTAAATGATCAGCACCAATACCAGGTGCTAAGTAGTCAATAATGAGCACACCACTGGCCGAACAACTCAGACCCCAAAGCCTAGATCAAGTCGTGGGCCAACAACACTTGCTGGCTGGCCAGCATCCTTTGGCTCAAGCGCTCAAGCAGCATCAGCTGCATTCGATGATTCTATGGGGGCCGTCTGGCGTGGGCAAAACCACCTTGGCACGGGTGATGGCTCGACACATTGAGGGCGATTTTATCCAACTATCAGCCGTGCTAGATGGGGTCAAAGAATTGCGCCAAGTGGTCGAGGCAGCGCAGCAGTCTGAGGCCATGGGGCGCGCCACCATTTGCTTTATTGATGAGATTCATCGCTTTAATAAGGCTCAACAAGACGCTTTGTTACCGCATGTGGAGTCGGGCTTGGTCACGCTCATTGGTGCCACCACTGAGAATCCAGCATTTGAGATTAATCGCGCGCTCTTATCGCGTCTTAGTGTTTATATTTTGGAGACGCTGAGTCGTGAAGAACTGCAGGTATTGGTTGAACGTGCAAGCGAGCACTTACAGCTGGCGCTGTCGCCGGCAGCCAAAGTACGTATTGCACAGGCAGCCGGAGGCGACGGCAGACGCGCGCTTAACATTGTTGAGCAGTTGAATAACACCCCGGGTGTGATCGACGAACAGGCGCTGTCAAACTTTCTGCAAGACAAGGTGGCGTCTTTTGATAAGGGCGGCGATGTGTTTTATCAGCAGTTGTCTGCTTTTCATAAATCGGTACGTGGTTCCTCGCCAGATGGTGCGCTGTATTGGATGAGTCGCATGATCGATGGCGGCAGCGATCCCAAGGTGATCGCCAGACGTCTGCTGGCCATCGCTTCAGAAGACATCGGCAATGCTGACCCACGTGCTCTGCAGGTAACGCTAAATGCCTGGGATATTTATCATCGTGTGGGCGATAAGGAAGGTATTCGCGCGATTGCACAAGCGGTGACCTATTGTGCGGTGGCGCCTAAGTCCAATGCGCTTTATCTGGCACACAAAGCCGCCATGCGCCAAGCCAAAGAGACCCATCATTTGCCTGTGCCTAAGCATCTGTGTAATGCGCCAACCAAACTAGACCAAGCGCAAGGCTATGGCCAGGGGTATCGTTATGCGCATGATGAAGCAGACGGCATTAGCTATGGCCAAACCTACTTCCCGGAAGAGTTGGGTGAGCAAACCTACTATGAGCCAACAGAGCGCGGCTTAGAGATTAAAATTAGAGAAAAACTGCAACAAATTAAGGACAAATCATGAAAGCATTGCCAACCATTTTAGCCATTGGTGCGGGTGCCACTGTGGGCGCCAGTTTGCGTTATTATTTGACCGAAGCCATGAATCAGCTGATGGGACGCGGCTTTCCTTACGGCACCCTCAGTGCCAATGTGATCGGTTCTTTTATTGCCGGGGTGTTGGTGGTGATTATTCTAGAAAAAGCTGCCCTGAGTGAAGCCCATCGTTTGCTGCTATTGGTGGGCTTTACCGGTTCACTCACCACCATGTCGACCCTGTCTTGGGAGTCGGTAGAGATGATTGGCCTGGGGCATTATGCACAAGCGGCGACCAATGTGGCGCTCAACGTCGGTTTGTCGCTAGCTGCGGCGGGCCTGGGCGTGGTGCTTACGCGCCTAGTTGCTGCTCAATAGCGTCAAACAAGTCTGCGGCAATATTCAGCCCAAATTGGGCGTCCAATTCGCGAATGCAGGTTGGACTGGTGACATTAATCTCGGTGATGCGATCACCAATCACATCCATGCCCACAAACATCAGACCCATTTGCTTCAGCGTATCGCCTACCTGCGCACATAGATAGCGATCAGAGTCACTCAGTGGCTGCCCCACGCCGGTGGCGCCAGCAGCCAAATTGCCCTTAAAATTACCTTCGGCCGGGATGCGTGCTAAGGCATAATCAATCGGCTCGCCATTGACCAGTAAGATGCGCTTATCGCCTTTAACGATCTCGGGCAGAAATTCTTGCGCCATGATGAGATGCTGGCCGCCGTCGGTCAGATAGTTGATTTTCTCGTTGATGTCGTCATCGCTGTGTTGCAACTTAAAGATATCCGCTCCACCCATGCCGTCAAGTGGTTTGATGACCGCGGTTTGTTGCGCTTGAATAAAGTCGGCAATTTGTGAGGTCTGTGAACTCACCAGTGTGGCGGGCATACAATGCGCAAAGTTCAAAGTAAACAGTTTCTCGTTGGCATCGCGCAGAGAGCTGGGCTTGTTAATCACCAGCGAACCTTGTTTTTCTGCCTGCTCCAATAGATAGGTGGCATAGATATAATCCATATTAAACGGCGGATCTTTGCGCATTAGAATCACCTCAAAGCTGCCCAGTGGCAAAACTTGTTCAGGCGATTTTTCAAAATAATGCTCAGCCTGATCGATCACGCGCGTCTGCCAAGCTCTGGCAAACACCTGACCTTGTTCAACAAACAGGTCGTTGGCATCAAAGGTGTAGATGTCATAGCCACGACGTTGCGCCTCCAGCATCATGGCAAATGAGGAATCTTTGTGCGGCTTAATGGTGGCGATATCATCCATTAATACACCCAGTCTTTGGTTGATCTGTTTCATAGCGTCTATTATAAAGACAGCCTTCTTGGAAGAAAGGGTGTTTGCCTTGGATAATCTTGAGTATTTAAATAGGTTTTTTTGACAAGTCGGGAAAAGCCCAGTAGAATGAGGCCTCTGGGGGATTATTTTGGCATATACAACATTAACTTTGACGCATCAAAAAACCGGTGAAATTCGTCATGCACCCGTGGGTCTGTCTTGGACTTCGCTATGTCTGTTCTTTTGTCCGGCGATCTATCGTCGTGATTGGCGTTCGTTGGCATTGATGCTGCCACTGTGTGTTTTAACGCTTGGGTTGGCGAATTTGGTTTTTTTCTTTACTTACAATAAGTTGTATGTCAAACACCTATTGGCGCAAGGTTTTGAGATTAGCGTGCATGGTGCGCCCAATGTCAACACCTTCAAATTGTAATTTTTTCGATTTGGGCTGGACATTTAAGTAAATAAAGCGTATTATTGCCCCACTTTGATGCGGGGTG
>CAZMJI010000046.1:0-8266 GCA_964566765.1 uncultured Piscirickettsiaceae bacterium | reverse complement strand
AAATCTCTAACCCATTCACATTAAAGCGCTTGGCTTCATGCGCATGACCAAAGATTACCGCACGCACCTTAGGGTGCTGGCTGAGTACAGCAAACAGCGCCTCGGCATTGGTAAGCGACCAATCGTCATTCCAGTTGCTCTGCATATCAACAATTGGATGATGCAGTGCCACCATTAGGTGTTTGGCATCAGATTGTGTGAGCAGTTGATCGAGTCGAGTTAATTCTGTCTGTTCTAGGTAGCCAGGGGTTTCTCCGACAACGACCGAGTCAATGGTGATCAGCTCCCAGGCACCCAAAGTGACACAACCGCCTACTTGGTTAAAGAACTTTGGTAATTGGTCTTTATCATCATGATTGCCAGCAATCACCAGGGGTTCTGTCTTTAGCTGGCTTAATTGTTCGTTGAGCAATTGATACGAGCGTGCCGATCCATGATGAGTGAGGTCGCCACTGATCAGTAGTTGGTCAAAGGCTTGTGAGGTGAGTGTTTGCAGCACTTGGTCTAAGTTTGCCTGAGTATTGACCCCCATGGTGATTGGATCGTCGTCAATATGACAATCGCTGAGTTGGATCAAACACTTCATGGGCAATCTTCAAAGCGTACACGTCTAGACACCCGGGTTAGGAGTTCGTAAGCTGTGGTGCCAGCGTGTTCGGAAATGACTTCCACTGGTGTGTGCTCATCGCCCCATAGGGTAGCCATATCACCAATTTGAACAGCATGTTGACCCACATCAACGGTAATCATATCCATGGATACTCGACCGGCTAAATGACATAGCTTGCCAGCAATCGAGACCGGTGTGCCATCGGTCATATGGCGCGGGTAGCCATCGCCATAGCCAATGCCAATGGTTGCCAGGGTAGTGGTTTGCTTGGCGGTAAATCTGGCGCCATAACCCACATGCTCACCTGCTGCTAGTGTTCTGATCGCCATCACTGGCGCTTGCAAGCGCATCACCGGTTTGAGTGTTGGGTTTGGCAGGTTAAATGGTGAGGCACCATAAAGCATAATGCCTGGACGAACATAGTCGAATAACGCACTTGGGTTAGATAAGATGGCGGCAGAGTTGGCCATGGATCTGGCACACGCTGTTTGCAGCGCATTAAAACGCTCGAGTTGTAGTGTGTTGAGTGGATGTGCTGTCTCGTCGGCGCAGGCAAAATGACTCATGACGCCTGCAATGCTAATGTGCTCGCAGGCGCTTAGCGTGGATTGCACTTGAGCAAAGTCCTCAGGTGCGATGCCCAAACGGTGCATGCCGGTATCTATCTTGATCCAAACCTTAAGCGGCGTGCGAGTACGGGTAAGCACAGGCAATTGTAATAGACTATGGATCACCACTTGGCAATTCAGTGGCGCAATCTCATCAATGTCCTTATCTGAGAACACACCTGAGAGTAGTAAAATGGATTTTTGGCTTAACTGACGTAGCTTTTTGACCTCAGAAATCTCACTCACGGCCAATAGGTCGGCACCATCTAAAATGGGTTGAATGTATTCCAGTCGGTGGCCGTAGGCATCTGCCTTCACCATGGCGATCACTTGTCGATTGCCAATGAGTTCTCTAACTTGCGATAGATTGTGTGCTAGTGCCGATTGAGAAATAAGAGCCTGAGCATGCATAAGCTGTGCTGGTGTTAGAAAGGCTCCTGGTCAAAGTTGGCCATGTTGTTAAGATAAGCCGCATCCATGTCTTGTTCTGGCACACCTTGGAATTGATCTTCACTGGCCAAATCTTCAAAACGCGCATACTCACCAATAAAGGCCAGTTTGACATTGCCGGTTGCACCATTTCGATGCTTGGCAATTTTTAAGTCAGCCTTACCGATCTCCTCCGGATTGGAGTAAGAGTCATCATGGTACTGTTGGTCTCGATAAATAAAGCCAATAATATCCGCATCCTGCTCAATCGAGCCTGATTCACGCAAGTCCGCCATTTGTGGCATACGACCCTTGCCGGCTTTAGGGCGTGATTCCACACCACGGTTAAGCTGCGATAGGGCAATCACCGGCACACCAATCTCTTTGGCCAGCGCTTTTAGTGAACGCGAAATCTCAGAGATTTCTTGCACACGGTTCTCACTCTTGCCATGTACGGTCATCAGTTGCAGGTAGTCCACCATGATCAAGCCTAATTCCGGATACTGGCGCTTTAAGCGTCGACATTTGGCGCGAATCTCAGTTGGGGTGATGGATGGGGTTTCGTCAATTAAGATGGTTGATTTTTCTAAGGCCAGTACCGCGTGGTTAAAGCTGTTCCAGTCGGTCTCGCTCATGTTGTTGCGCAGATTAGAGCCTTGAATATGGCCAAACGAGGAAATCATGCGCATCACCAATTGTTCGGTTGGCATCTCTAGGGAGAACACCGCAACCGGTTTTGGGGTTTTGCTGGTAATCGCCACATGCTCAATAATATTCATAGAGAAGGCCGTCTTACCCATTGAAGGTCGACCCGCAATAATAATCAGATCACCATTTTGCAAACCGGAGGTCATCTTATCCAACTCGCTAAAGCCAGTTTCAACCCCGGTAATGCCAGACGATTCTTGCATTTCATGCACGCGATTAACCACGTCTTTGATCATGTCCTTGACGTTGGCTACATCTTGCTTGTTACGCGTCACCTGCTCAGCAATCTCAAAAATCTTTTTCTCTGATAGGTCGATCAACGCCTGGACTTCGGTGTCTTTAGGGTTGTAAGCGGTATCGGCAATCTCGCTGGAGACTTGAATCAGCTGTCGGTAAACCGAAAGCTCTCGAACGTGCTTGGCATAGGCACTGATGTTAGACACACTCGGGGTGTTGTCGGCAATGGTTGCCAGATAAGTAAAACCACCAATGGCTTCTTCATCACCAGTTTTCACCAGTTGCTCTTTAACCGTCAGAATATCGGCCGGTTCATCGTGCTGCAACAAGGTGGCAATGGCCCGAAAAATGGTTTTGTGGGCCGCCTGGTAGAAGTCGGTCTCAGTAAGGATGTCGGCCACCTGATCCCAAGCCTCATTGTGTAGCATCAAGCCGCCTAGAACCGATTGTTCTGACTCGATCGAATGGGGTGGAATTTTGGCGTTTTCGATGTCCATTGGAATCCGTAGCAATAAAAAAGTCCTCTTGCGAGGACTTTTAATTTTAAAGCAATTTTGCTGTGAATTTAAGGTCTTTAAGCTTCTTCGCCCTCTGCCTCAACCACAACTTGAACCGCCACTGAAATGTCAGTATGTAGTGATACGCTCACTTCATACTCACCTGTGTGGCGAATCGCTTCACTCATGTTGATGTCACGCTTAGCCACTTCAAAGCCTTGCTCAGCTAGTGAGGCAACGATGTCTGCTGTGGTGATTGAACCAAACAGTTTGCCTTCATCACCAGCGTTAGCTTTAATGGTGCAAGAAGCGCCAGCCATCTTAGCTTCAATCGCTTGAGCCGCTGCTAGTGTCGCTGCTTCTTTAGCCTCAAGGTCAGCTTTCATCGCTTCAAACTCAGCCATGTTGGCTTTGGTAGCTGGCTTAGCTTTGCCTTGTGGGATTAGGTAGTTACGTGCATAACCCGCTTTCACATTCGCAACCTCACCTAGGTTGCCAACTTTTTGAATTTTCTCTAGTAGAATTACTTGCATGTGACGCTCCCTTATTTCTTGTGCTTGTCAGTGTAAGGAATTAGCGCCAAGAATCTTGCACGCTTAATTGCCGTGGTTAGCTGACGTTGGAATTTGGCACTGGTACCTGTCATTCTAGACGGGGTGATCTTGCCGCTTTCATCAATGTTCTTTAGTAGGGTGTCTACATCTTTGTAGTCAATCTCAGTTACACCTGCAGCTGTGAAGCGGCAAAAAGTATTAACTTTAATCTGTGGCTTACGTTTTCTCTTTTGTTGCTTGGCCATGATCCTCTCCTATTCTTTGTCCTTGTTAGCCATCATGATTGAAGGCTCAGTGATTGCTTCTTTTTTAGCGATAACTAGGTTTCTAAGAATGGCATCGTTGAAACGGAAGTTGTAGCTTAGCTTGTCCAATGTATCTTGGTCGCACTCAATGTTCATCATTAAGTAATGCGCCTTATAGATTTTTTTGATTGGGTAAGCCAGGTGTTTACGACCCCAGTCTTCCTCGCGGTGTACTTGGCCGCCAGCCGCAGTGATAATTTCTTTGTATTTGTCCATCATTGTGTCAACCTGACTAGATTGATCTGGATGCACAATTAGTGTGATCTCATAATGTCTCATGAGTTTGCTTCTCCTTATGGTTATTAAAATAGCTTGCCACCCTTTGGTGATCAAGCAAGGCAGGCGACTATTTTATATGAGTTGCGTCTGATTGACAAGCGTAATTTCACTAAAATCGCGGTAAAATCAGGGTTTTATCCTTGATTAAGGTACTTTTGTTGAAACGTCGATTTGTCAAATGGTTATTACTGCTCGCTGTATTAGCACTAACTGCCTATATTTGGCAGCTGAATACCCTGGTGCAGCAAAGCTTTCAGCAATCTGGTGCCAGTGACGATCTCAGCTATGAGCAACAGCCTAAAATGGTGATCAACATGTTGCTGCTGGTAGAGGACCAATCGTATTTTGAGCATCATGGGGTTGATGTGAAGGAAATTCTACGCGTCTTGCGCGATCATCTATGGGCAGATAAGCCACTACGTGGTGCCAGTACCATTACCCAGCAGTTGGTTAAGAACACCTTACTTAGTCGAGAAAAAACCCTGGGTCGCAAAACCAAGGAAGCACTGATGGCCTACTTGTTAGAGCTTAATTTTGACAAAACCTTTATTTTAAATCGTTATCTTAATACGGTGTATTTGGGTCAGCAAGGCAATCGTGAGGTAAGAGGCTTTCATCGCGCCGCAAAGTTTTATTTTAATAAGCCGATTGAGCGCCTATCTTTAGCAGAGGTGGCCACCTTGGTTGCCCTGGTAAAAGGGCCAAGCTACTACCATCCGGTGAAACATCCCAAGCGTTTGGCTGGGCGACGAGATTTGGTCTTGCAGTTGTATCATCGTTACCAAAAAATTGTAAAATAAGCTTATGCAAACCATTCTAGCCATCGATACCTGTACCGAAGTTTTGTCAGTGTGCTTATCGCACTCGGGTCAGACTTATCATCGTCTTGTCCAAGGGGTGGCAAAATCCTCGGGTCTGGTGCTGAACTTATGTGATGAGATCTTTACTGAAGCCGGCATTAAGCCGAGCGAGATTGAGTTGATTTGTTACACCAAAGGCCCTGGCGCTTTTACCGGTGTGCGCATGTGCGTGGGCGTGGCGCAAGGTCTGTCCTATGCCCACAAGATTCCAACACTGGGCTTATCGACTTTGGAAGTGTTAGGCTATGGCGCAGCCAAGCAGTTGGGTGCAGAACGCATTGCAGTTGCCTTGGATGCGCGCATGAGCGAGGTGTATTGGGGGGTATATGAAGCCGGGCAGTTGGGTCCCGAGTTGTTAAAAAAACCTGAGGATGTGCCGCAGCTTGATGATGACTTTGTCGGCGCAGGTAGTGGCTGGGGCGCTTATACAAAAGCCTTATCTACAGCCAGTGGCGTCACCCAGCATCACTCAGCGCTTTATCCTAGGGCTGAAGATATGATCGAGATGGCACTTACCCAGCAGCGCACAACAGACAGCACTTTGCCACTGCCAACCTATTTACGTAACAATGTGGCGCAAAAGTCTTTAAAATAATTCTGTGAATTTACCAACAGATTGTTATCACTAGTTTATGTGGAAATGGATTCAGGCTTTTGCCTCACCACAAAATTTTTATCGCATTAGTGCCAAGCTAATTCCTTGGTTTCTTTACCCCTTTATCGCCCTAACCCTGGTCGGTCTGTATTGGGGTTTGGTGATTGCACCGGCCGATTATCAACAAGGTGAGAGTTATCGTATTATGTATATCCATGTGCCCAGCGCTTGGATGAGTATGTTTATCTACTTGGTCATGGCGATCGCTGGCGGTATCGGTCTAATTTGGCAAATTAAACTGGCCAATGTGGTGGCCAAGGTGTCGGCGCCGATTGGTGCGGCCTTTACTTTTTTAGCCCTGGCAACCGGTAGCATTTGGGGCAAACCGATGTGGGGCACCTGGTGGGTCTGGGATGCACGCTTAACCTCTGAGTTGATCTTATTGTTTTTATACCTAGCCTACATGTCGCTCAACAATGCTTTTGACAATCCTAAGACGGCGGCTAAAGCCTCTTCAGTGTTAGCCTTGGTGGGTTTGGTGAATCTGCCAATTATTCATTATTCAGTAACCTGGTGGAACACGCTGCATCAAGGTGCCTCAGTCAGTTCGATTGAGAAGATTGCACAGCCAGCGATTCACTCAGACATGTTAATGCCATTGATTCTGATGAGCATCGCCTTCCAATTGTTCTATGTGGCGTTTATGTTGATGCGTGCACGCTCTGAGGTATTGATACAAAATCAAAACCTGCGTTGGGTCAAAGACTTAATTATGGGAGAGGCGAAATGACATTGGCAGAGTACTTTGCGTTTTTGCCTTATGGCAAATATGCCTTTTATATTTGGTCGTCTTATTTGTTGGCGTTGATTACACTCAGTGTCTTGGTGTGGCGCACCCGCGTTATTCGCAAACAAGTACATCAAGCCTTATTGGTTAAATACAATAGAGAGAAGTCCTTATGACCAAAAGACAAAATCGTATGGTGCTGGTTGCCTTGTTGGTACTGGGTGTGAGCTTAACCGCCTATTTGGGTATTAAGGCGTTTAATGAGAACCTGCTTTACTTCTTCTCGCCAACCGATGTGGTTGAAGGTAAGGCGCCTAAAGGTAAGAGCTTTCGTCTGGGCGGCTTGGTAGCCACAGGTAGCGTTAAGCGCGACGGTATCAAGGTTGAGTTTGACATTACCGATCATGCCAACCAGTTCAAGGTACGCTACGAAGGCATTCTGCCAGATCTATTTAGAGAAGGTCAGGGCATCATTGCCACCGGGTCACTCAAACAAGGCGTGTTTGCCGCCTCAGAGGTGTTGGCCAAACATGATGAGAACTACATGCCACCGGAAGTGGCTGACGCCTTGGCAAAATCCAAACAAGCACAATGAAGAAGTTTCTACCCCTAATGCTGTTTTTGGTTTTGGCGGGCTTTTTATATATTGGGCTAGACCTTGATCCCAAAAAACTACCCTCACCATTGATTGGTAAAAGCTTCCCCAATTTAGAGGCGCGTGATTTTGAGACTGATCAGTCTTATTTCATTGGCGACAAATTAGAGGGCCAGTTATCACTGGTGAATGTATGGGCTTCTTGGTGTACCACCTGTCGCGCTGAGCATGATATGCTTAACCACATTGCCAGGTTGAATCAAGTGCAGATGCTGGGCATTAACTATAAGGACACCAAGCAGGATGGGCGCTTTTTCCTACAGCGTTTGGGCAATCCTTATGATGCCATTATCTTTGATCAAGCGGGTAAACTAGGTCTGGAATTGGGTGTGTATGCCACGCCAGAGACTTTTTTGGTTGATGCGCAAGGGGTAATTCGTTATAAGCGCATTGGTCAGCTCACACCACAAATTTGGGAAAAGGAACTTTTTCCTTTGATTCAGCGTCTCAAAATATCAGCAAAATCTAATTCATAAGGTTTTCCCTATTTTTTGTAAAAACCCATTGACAGCAGGCCTTTTTAATGGATAATTCGAAAAGAGCTTTGCAATAAAAGCATCCAATTTTAACTAGAAACACACGTTGACCATATAAAGGAGAAAAAAGATATGAACAAAGCGGATTTAGTAGCAGCAATGGCTGAAAATTCAGGTTTAACAAAAGCAGACGCAGCACGCGCACTAGACGCGGCAATCGGCGCGATTACTTCTTCACTATCAGCAGGTGATAGCGTAGCTATTGCAGGCTTTGGTAGCTTTTTAGTAAGAGACCGTGCAGCACGTTCTGGTCGTAATCCTCAGACCGGCGCAACCATTCAAATCGCGGCTTCTAAAGTGCCAGCATTTAAAGCAGGAAAATTACTGAAAGAATCTGTAAATTCGTAAATTTTTTCAGTATAATATGCCCGGTGCTTGATACAAGTGTTGGGCATTTTTTTTGGGCGCTTAGCTCAGTTGGTAGAGCATCGCCCTTACAAGGCGAGGGTCACAAGTTCAAGTCTTGTAGCGCCCACCAAAAAAAATTCGGAGCGGTAGTTCAGCTGGTTAGAATACCTGCCTGTCACGCAGGGGGTCGCGGGTTCGAATCCCGTCCGCTCCGCCATCTTAAAAACACTTATAATATCGTATTATGTTAGGCGCAAT
>CAZMJI010000045.1:0-8362 GCA_964566765.1 uncultured Piscirickettsiaceae bacterium | reverse complement strand
ATGGTGATTTTGCCACAGGCGCTTAGAGTGGCGATTCCACCGATTATTAATCAATACCTCAATTTGACCAAAAACTCCTCTCTAGCGGCTGCTATTGGCTATTCAGAGCTGGTCTCCACCTTTACTGGTACCGTGCTTAACAATGTGGGGCAGGCGGTTGAGATTATTTTAATGACCATGGCCGTGTATCTCACCATCTCTTTGGTGATTTCCCTGGTACTTAATGTGGTGAATCATAAGATGAGGATCCAAAGTAGGTAGATTATGGCTGTATTTACTCCAAAACCTGCCGAACAGCCACCTATTTCACAAATAGGGGCGTTGCGCTGGCTTAGAGAAAATCTCTTCTCTACGCCGTTTAATAGTGCATTGACACTCTTAGCGCTCTATCTAATGTATTTGGCCGTCCCGCCGCTGGCCAATTGGATGTTTTTTGACGCCACCTTTGCGCCAGTGGCCAACGACCAGTGTTCTAAGGATGCAGCCTGTTGGAGCTATGTGATTGAAAAGTTGAATTTGTTTATTTATGGCTTTTATCCAGAGCAAGAATACTATCGAATCGACCTAACCTTTGCCATTGCCATCGCACTGATGCTGGTGGCGCGCTTATTAAAGGGCTATGAGCATCGCTTGCTGGTGATCATTGGTATGTTCTTCGTCTACCCAGTGATTGCCTTTTTCTTGCTGTACGGCGGCGCCTTTGGTTTGGAGGTGGTGGAAACCAATAAGTGGGGCGGTTTAACTCTAACCATTGTGGTGGCGGCCGTGGGTATTGTGGCCTCGTTCCCAATTGGTATTCTGCTGGCCTTGGGTAGACAGTCAAAGATGAAGGTCATCCACTTTTTCTCGGTGGTTTATATTGAGTTTATTCGCGGTGTGCCGCTGATTACCATTTTGTTTATGGCCTCTGTGGTATTGCCTTTATTCTTCTCAGAAGGGGTGGATATTGATAAACTTCTACGTGCACTGATTGGTATCACCATGTTCCAAACGGCTTATATTGCCGAGGTGATTCGTGGCGGTCTACAGTCAATTCCTAAAGGGCAATACGAGGCAGCGGATGCCATGGGTCTGAATTTCTATCAAAAGATTGTACTAATTATCTTGCCTCAGGCGCTTAAAGTCTCTATTCCAAACATTGTGGGCTCGTTCATTGCCTTGTTTAAAGACACCACCTTGGTACTAATTATTGGCCTATTCGACATGCTAGCCATGGTGCACCTAACCACCAGTGATGAAAACTGGCTAGGTCGAGAAACTGAGGGCTATGTCTTTGTGACCCTGGTTATTTGGGCCATTTTATATTCAATGAGTCGCTACTCAAAGCGCCTAGAGACGCGTTTTAGTACCGAACACCAAAAGGTTTAAGATTATGAGTAAGCAATCAACAACAGATATTATTAAGATCCGCGGATTAAACAAGTGGTATGGCGACTTTCATGTGCTTAATCACATTGATTTAGACGTTAAAGAAGGTGAGATCATTGTGGTTTGCGGCCCTTCAGGCAGTGGTAAATCAACCCTGATACGCTGTGTTAACTTCTTGGAGAAGTTTCAAGAAGGGGAAATTGTGGTTGATGGCACAGTATTGACCGACGATGTTAAGAAGATTCGCCAAGTGCGTTCAGAAGTCTCTATGGTGTTCCAACACTTTAACCTTTTCCCGCACCTGTCTATCCTAGATAATCTCACTTTGGCACCGATTTGGGTACACAATGAAACCAAAAAGGAAGCCAGAGAAAAAGCATTGAAACTACTGGATAGAGTGGGTATTAAGGACCAAGCTGAAAAGTACCCAAATCAGCTTTCAGGTGGACAACAACAGCGTGTGGCCATTGCCAGAGCGCTGTGCACCTCGCCAAAGATTATGCTCTTTGATGAGCCTACCTCGGCCTTGGACCCAGAGATGATCTCTGAAGTGCTGGATGTGATGGTTGAGCTGGCACAAGAGGGCATCACCATGATTTGCGTAACTCATGAGATGGGTTTTGCCAGAAAGGTGGCAGATCGTATTATTTTCATGGATGCAGGGCAAATTATTGAAGAAAATGATCCTGAAACCTTCTTTAAAGCACCAGAATCTGAGCGCCTACAGCTGTTCTTGGATCAAATTTTGTCTCAATAGCGACTCTTAACCTTATTTGAGCAACTTACACACCTCTTGGACTTAAGATACACACATGGGTCTATTTAGCAGAAATAAAAAAACCAAAGTTAGCGCGACAGAAGAAGCGCTTGAAAATCCCACCTGGAACAAAGATTTGAAGCGCAATGCCAGCTTTGAAATGGAGGCTGAGCAACAAGGTTTCTATTTTGAAGAAAACATTGATACAAATAGTGTTTCAGAGGTATCTGGGACTGAGAAGGGACTAAGCTGTAACCCAGCTGAAATCACCCCTGATCAGATCAAAATCTTAAGCGAATGTGGCGAGGAAAATAGCGCTGAAGAACTGATGAAAATTTTGGGTCGAACGCATAAGACTCGATTTAAACGGGACATTTTGAACCCTTTGTTAGATTGTCAATTTCTAGAAAGAACCATGCCGAATTCACCAACCAGTCCAAAGCAAAAATATCGACCGACTGGAAAGTTTGTTAGAGCAAATTTACTCTAAGCCCTCTTCTCGAGTTGTTGACCCCGCTCAAATTGTTGCTTTTTTAAGCATTCTTTAGCCTATTTTAGTCATTCCTTCTTATTTTTAGATTGTAGCGGTTTTTTTGTATTTTTCATGTCTTAGTATGGATTAGTGTCAAAACTCTTAAATTTGGGCTTATTTTTATTTTTATATCTAAGTTATTGATTTTTAACTAAATTTCCATATTTTTTCGCTATTTTCTCTAATTTTGGGTGTTATTGCTTATACTTAACACTTGTTTTTCAATCATTGGGCAATTTCATGCTTAATAAATTTTTTCTCGCACTAAGTGTCTGGTTTTTTTCTTCGCTATTGTGGGCCAATACTTGGTATGCCGTTAAAGATATTTCACTAAAGGTGGACAGATTGTCATCTGCTCAAATATTAGCCACGATTAAGCAGAGTGAATCGATTGAATTGTTAACCATGCATTTTTCAGGCTGGTCCAAGGTTCGCGCGGGCGATCAAATAGGTTGGGTGGTTACACAGGATTTAACGCAAGAAAAACCACCAGGTATTGCAACACCTGTCAATACTCAGATGAACGCCGATGACAGCCAAGAAATTATTGATAGATTAAATCAAGAAATCATTGTTCTAAAGCAAGAAATATCGGATTTAGGACTAAGTAAAAACAAGCAAACAGAGGTACTAGAGAACTCATTGAGAGCGCAGATTGAGACACTTAAATTGCAAAATCAAACCTTAGAAAGTGAATCGGATCAACAACAGCCTATTTGGCCGTCTGTTACAGGAGATGCGAGAACCGATTCGATCATTGTTGTATTGCTTTCCTTGTTAATTGGTCTACTGTTCGGCCTATTCGTCTCTAAAATAAAGCGCCGAAAGGATACCTTTAATACCATTAACCGCTCTTATTAATCATTTATGTCTTATACGCAAGTTGACCTAGATACCTTTGAGGATCTGGTGATTCAACCCTCTTTCCAGCACTTGGTTTTATTAGATATTTCGGCTGAATGGTGCGGCCCCTGCAAGGTGTTAGAGCCTATCATTACCTCGGTTATCAAGGAGTATGACAGTGACGAAGTACTGTTAGCCAAGCTTGAGGCTGAGGATGAAAATATGAAGATTGCAGGACGCTATCACGTTAGAGGTTTTCCAACGGTGATTGCCTTTGCCAAAGGTATTGAGATTGATCGCTTTCACTCCGCACAAACCCCTGATTTTGTGCGAAACTTTATCGACACTAACTTAGCGAATTTTTAATATGAAAACTGGCATTTTACTTACCAATTTAGGCACCCCATCAGCACCAACAGCGAGTGCTTTAAGACCTTATTTGCGCAAATTCCTCTCGGACCCCAGGGTGGTGAATCCGCCAACGCTATGGGAGAAAGCGCTTTGGAAACTGGTGCTAAATTTGATTATTTTGCCTACCAGGCCTGGCAAGGTCGCCAAAAGCTATGCCAAGATTTGGGATACCAAAGGTCCAGGTTCACCACTGCTGAGTATTAGCTGCTCTCAATTGGATAAGGTCTCAAGTCTGTTGAGTCAAGAATTCAGCGATTTAGAGTTTGCATTGGGCATGCGTTATGGGCAGCCATCGGTGCATTCTGCACTGAGAGATTTGCGCGATAAGGGTTGCGCTGAAATCATTGTTCTACCGCTATATCCACAGCAATCGGGACCAACCACACAATCAACATTAGATGTGATTGAATACGAATTAAAGCAGTGGAAAACCACTGAGAGTGACATTGATATTGCCTTTATTGAAAATTATCACAATCATCCGCAGTACATTCAAGCACTTAAAGAATCTGTGATTCAGCATCAGCGTAATTTTGGCAAGCCGGATAAGTTGATCATGTCTTATCATGGCATGCCAAAGCGTTATGTGGATGAGGGTGATGTTTATTACGAGCATTGCTTAAGGACTTCACAATTATTGGCCGACGCCTTAGGGCTTGAAGCAGACGATTATGTGGTGAGTTTTCAGTCGGTTTTTGGCAAAGAAGAGTGGATCAAGCCGTATACCGATGCCACCTTGGAGCGTTTGGCACATCAGGGCACTGAGCATGTGCAAGTGATCTGTCCGGGCTTTTCTGCAGATTGTCTAGAGACGCTGGAGGAGATTGAAGTTGAGAACAAAGCCAACTTCCTAGACGCCGGCGGTAAGCAATTTAGTTATATTGCAGCGCTGAATGATAGTGAGACACATATTCAGTTAATTGCCACCTTGTTAAAGCGCTATTTATAATATTCGCATAATTTATATTATGTTAAATTATGGATTTTCAAGCTCAAAATCTGAGCGTTTGAGGCGCCCTACTTTTTTTTATCATCTGAATAGCCACACCAACAACTAACTTGGTTTCCTCTACCGGCTTTGTGGATAATAGACCCTAACACCGATTACTTGCAACTTCTATGGAAACCCAATACTTAGGCGATATTATTATTTTGCTACTGGCAGCGGTGATTGCCGTGCCGGTGTTTCAGTTTTTACGTCTGGGCACTATTCCGGGGTTTTTGATCGCCGGCGTGATTCTAGGTCCTTCGGGTTTGGCCTATATTGAGAATCATGATGCTATTACGCATTTGGCCGAGCTGGGCGTGGTATTTCTACTGTTTGTGATTGGTATTGAGGTTAACCCAGCCCGCCTTTGGAAGATGAAATCCTTAGTATTGGGCTTAGGCTCCTTGCAGGTGGTGATTACTGCTACCGTGATTACCCTGGTCGCTCAGGGGTTGCTGGCGGTTTCTTGGGAGGTGGCGCTACTGATTGGTTTGGCCCTGTCGCTGTCTTCAACGGCCTTTGTGCTGCAACTATTGCAAAAGCGCAAGATGTTATATTCCGATTACGGTAAATCCTCAATTTCAGTGCTATTGTTGCAAGATTTGGCGGTGGTGCCACTCTTGGTATTTGTCTCGCTGATTGCCACGCCAGAATTAAGCATTGTGGAAGATATTTATCTTGCCTTGGCTGAGGCTGTGGTGATTTTAGCGCTGATTATCGTCACCGCGCGTTATGTGCTAACGCCGCTGTTTAATCTGCTGGCCAGATACGACACACCTGAGGTGTTTACCGCTTCTGCCCTGCTCTTGGTATTGGGTGCGTCCATGGCGATGGAGCGGGTTGGTTTGTCGATGGCCATGGGTGCATTTGTCGCCGGCCTGCTGATTGCTGATTCCAGTTATCGTCATCAAATTGTGGCTGAGATTCAACCGTTTAGAGGACTACTACTGGCCCTATTCTTTATGAGTATGGGTATGTCGCTTAATCTGCTGTATTTCTTCAATGAGCCATTGTTATTAATTGGCATCACCTTAGCGCTAATCCTGATTAAATTTGCCGTGCTTTGGCCTTTATCGCGCTTATTTGGCTTGGGTCGAGTTTGCGCCTCATCAACTGCTTTGGTGTTGGCACAAAGTGGTGAATTTGCCCTGGTGTTGTTTGCCTTGGCCAAAGGTAGTGGCGTCTTAGAAGAGGTGCTATTCCAGCAGTTATTAGTGGTGGTGCTGCTGAGTATGTTGGCCACACCCATGTTGGAAAAATGGGCTTATCAAATCTTTCACACAAAGCGCAAACGCAAGCACGCTGTGCCCGAGGTTGATTTGAAGGCTGAGACTGGCGAACACCCTATTCTATTGGCTGGTTTTGGCCGTATGGGACATCGGATTGGTCATATCTTTGAAACCATGGGCATTCCTTATGTGGCCATCGATAACAATGCGCAAGTGGTAGAAGATGAGCGTGAAAGCGGTAAATCGGTGTATTTTGGCGATGTTAAGCGACCGGAAGTGCTAAGGGCGGCAGGTGCGGATGCAGCGCCGCTGATTGTGGTTTCTATTGACGGTGTCAAAGCCACCGAACAGGTGGTGTCATCCATTCACTCCGCTTTTCCCAATACGCCAATCTTTGCCAGAGGTCACGACATCAGCAAGTGTCATGAGCTGAGTGATTTGGGTGCACACTTTACCGTCTCGGAGACCTTTGAGTCGAGCGCTGAGTTGGCACGTGCCGCCCTGCTCTATTTTGGCTCTGATGAATTGGAGATTGAGTCGGCATTGGAGGATTTCCGTCAAGACTACTACCACAATATTAAATCGATCAATCAGCCACACTGATGTCGCATTCGCTTTTTAATGTTCATCTAAACACTCAGGATAAGCACTTTGAGTGTGCTCAGGATGACTCTATCTTGGAGGCTGGTCTAAGGCACGGCCTATCGATGCGCTATGAGTGTAGTAACGGCACTTGTGGCGCTTGTAGGGCCAAACTCACCCAAGGTACTATCAAGCCGATCAAGCATCACGACTATGCCTTGTCCCAAGAGGCACAAGATCAAGGTGAGTTCTTAACTTGTTGTTACGCACCTGAGAGCGATGTGTCGCTGGATATTGAGCTGATTGGTGATGTCAGATCCATTCCTCAGCAACAGATTGAAACCAAGGTTAAGCAGGTGCAATTATTGGGCGATATGGCTATTTTAACGCTGCGAACCCCGCGCTCTAAAACCCTACAGTTTATGGCCGGACAAGATGTGGTGCTGAGTTATCAGGGCTTGTCTTCGCGCTATCCAATTGCCTCTTGTCCTTGTCAGGGCATGGAGTTGGAGTTTCATATTCGTCATCTACAAGAGGATGCTTTTTCGCAAGCGATTTTTCAGCGCAACATTAAGTCTAAGACTAAGATTGATCTGAATGGTCCTAGAGGCGTGTTTGTGCTCAACGAGACCTCAACACGGCCAATGGTGTTTATTGCCTGGGATGGTGGTTTTGCCCCCATTCGCAGCCTGATTGAACATGCATTCTCTCTGGAGATGACCCAAGCGGTGCAATTGTATTGGGCTTACCCAGAAGCCGAGGATAAGCCGTATTTTGACAACCATGCACAAGCCTGGCATCAGGTGTTAGACGAGTATCACTACCACGCCATCGGTTGTCAGTTTGATCGCTCTAATCAAAACGATTGTCACCAGGTGGCCAAACAAATCCTCCAAGCATTGGATTTGGATCTGATTAAGCGCGCCCAAGTCTATATTGCCGCGCCTGCTGAACTGCTGATTTATTTGTCTGAATTATTACTAAAAGAGGGTCTGAACGAAACCCAACTGATCGGCTCTCCTACTTGATCAAAATACTAAGACTTTTTGTCATTTTTATATTAGTTTTAACTGATAAATCAGGCCAGCATTGGGCTGTCGAATCAGCATCATAAAAAGCTAATATTTTGAGTGAAAAAACCGTCAAATTTTTTTTATTTTTTTTCAAAACTCGACAGCCCTTTGCTGGCAATTGTTTGCGCGATTTTGCCTGATTTTTTCGCCAAACCCCCTCTTGCAAATCCAAGGTAAATACACTATATTTAGTTGCAGTTTTTGTTTTTCACACTATATATAGTATTTCTTGACGGGGGCATGAATGAATCAAGACATTAAGGTAACCAAGCGCAACGGCCAGCAAGAACCGATTGATATGGAGAAGATCCACCGTGTGGTTCATTGGGCTTCGCAGGACCTAAAAGGTGTGAGTGTTTCTCAGGTTGAAATCAACGCTCAATTGGCGTTTTTTGACGGCATTAAAACCGAGGATATTCATGAGACCATTATTAAGTCAGCCGCTGATTTAATTTCAACCGATTCACCAGATTATCAATATTTGGCAGCGCGCTTGGCGATCTTTCATTTGCGCAAGAAAGCCTTTAAAAATTTCACCCCACCGCCGTTGTATGATCACATTCAAAAATACACCGAGAT